>DATEOX010000619.1:0-5195 GCA_035273585.1 Thermoanaerobaculia bacterium | reverse complement strand
GAGGATGCGGGGCTGGAGAAGATCTACACCGTGCCCTCGTCCGGCGGCGATGCGAAGCTCGCCGTCGATGCTGCCAGCGGCACGTACACCGACCTCGTGATCCCGGCCAAGGCGCCGGCGCTGATGCTCATCGGCCGCTGGGGCTCATCGGTCAACCCGGCCGAGGTGGTGAGCATCGACCCGGTGACGAAGTCGCGGCGGAACATCACCGACTTCAATGTCGCCAAGGCGGCGAGCATCGACTGGCAGCCGCCGCGGCACTTCTGGTTCACCTCCAGCCGGGGGAAGAAGATCCACAACATGCTCTTCCTCCCGGCGAGCTTCGACGAGACGAAGAAGTACCCGCTGCTCGTCCTGATGCACGGCGGTCCGGCCTCGGCGTGGCGCGACTCGATCTCGCTCCGCTGGAACTACCACCTCCTGGCCAACCTCGGGCCGTACGTCATCGTCACGACGGACTACACCGGCTCGACCGGCTACGGCGAGAAGTTCGCGCAGGACATCCAGGGCGACCCGCTCAAAGGTCCGGCCGAGGAGATCAACGAGGGGGCCGACGAGGCCATCAAGCGCTTCCCGTTCATCGACGGCTCCCGCCAGGCCGCGGCCGGCGCGAGCTACGGCGGACATCTGGCCAACTGGATGCAGGCCTCGACCACCCGCTACAAGGCGCTCATCAGCCATGCCGGCCTGGTGAACTCGGAGTCGCAGTACGCCACCTCCGACGTCATCCATCAGCGCGAGCTGATGAACCTCGGCCCGGTGTGGGAGCAGGGGCCGGTGTGGAAGGAGCAGAATCCCATCCGCTACGCGAGGAACTTCAAGACGCCGATCCTCCTGTCAGTGGGTGAGAAGGACTTTCGCGTGCCGATGAACAACACGCTGGAGAACTGGTCGATCCTGCAGCGCCTGCAGGTGCCGTCGCGCCTGCTGGTCTGGCCGGAGGAGAACCACTGGATTCTGAACGCGGAGAACAGCCGTCACTGGTACGCTGAAGTGAAGGATTGGCTGGCCAGGTGGATGAAATAGCAACGTGTCATCCTGAGCCGCGAAGACGGCGAAGGATCCGTACCGATCTCGCGCCGCGCCCGAGGGTACGGATCCTTCGGCGCCGTGGCGCCTCAGGATGACACCGTATACTCAGACCATGAAACGCCTCACGCTCGCCCTCGCCCTCCTGACGCTCGCTGCCACGGCCACGGCCAAGGAGGCCGTGCCGTTCATCGAGAATGACTACGCCACCGCCCTCTCCAAGGCGAAGGCGAAGAACCTGCCGATCTTCGTCGAGACCTGGGCACCGTGGTGACACACGTGCCGCTCGATGCGCGCCTTCGTCTTCACGGACAAGGCGCTCGAGCGGTACGCCGGACGGTTCGTCTGGCTCGCCGTCGACACTGAGAACGCGAAGAACGCCGCGTTCCTGACGAAGTACCCGATCCCCGCCCTCCCGACGCTGCTGGTCCTCGATCCGCGGCAGGAGTCGGTCGCGCTGCGCTACGTCGGCGGCGCGACGCTGCCCCAGCTCACGAAGCTCCTCGACGACGGCGAGCGCGCCTTCCGCGGCCGCTCGTCCAGCTCCGCCGACACCCTCCTCGCCTCCGCCGACAAGCTCGCCGGCGCCGGCAAGAACGACGAGGCGGTGAAGCTCTACGCGCAGGCGCTGGCCAAGGCGCCGAAGAAGTGGAAGCCGTACAACCGCGCCGCGGAGTCCTACGCGGTGACGCTCTCCCTGGCCGGCAATTCCTCGGAATGCGCGTCCGCCGCGCGCGACCTTTATCCGAGGCTGAAGGGGACACCCTCCGGCGCGAACGTCGCCGCCACGGGCCTCGACTGCGCCCTGAGCATGGAGAAGAAGGACCCGGCACTCATCACGACGCTGGAAAAGGCCGCGCGCGAGTCGTTCGATGATCCGAAGGTCGCGGCCGCGATGTCCGGCGACGACCGCTCCGGCCTCTACATCGTGCTGATCTCGGCGCGCGAGGAGGCCAAGGACGAGCCGGGAGCGAAGCAGCTCCAGCAGGAGTGGTCGAGCTTCCTCGACGCGGAGGCAGCGAAGGCGGCGACGCCCGAGGGGCGGTCGGTGTACGACTCGCACCGCCTCAGCGCGTACCTGGAGCTCGGGACGCCGGAGAAGGCCATCCCGATGCTGGAGCAGTCGGAGCGCGATTTCCCCGACGACTACAACCCGCCCGCCCGCCTCGCCCTCGCCTACAAGACGATGAAAAAGTACGACGAGGCGCTGGCCGCCTCCGATCGCGCGCTCAAGCACGTCTACGGCCCGCGCAAGCTCAACGTGCTGCGCGCCCGGGCCGAGATCTACGCGGAGAAAGGCGACAAGGAGTCGGCCAGGAAGACGATCAGCGAGGCGCTGGCCTACGCGAAGTCGCTGCCCGCCGGACAGCGGAGCGAGCGGACGATCGCCGCGCTGGAGAAGAGACTGGCCACGATGTAAATGTGGGGCCGGCTCTCCAGCCGGCCCGATATCGATGCTGGGCCGGCTGGAGAGCCGGCCCTACATTTTCCTCATCGCAACACGCGGCGGCGGCCGATCACCGGCTCGACGGTCACCGCCGCGCTTTGCGCGCTCCCGCAGCCGTTCGACACCCGCACCCAGAAGCGCCGCGGCTCGTCGATGGCGGGCGTGACGAACAGCGGCGCGCCGTTTCCGAGCGGACGCGTGAAGTCGAACGGCTCCCCCTCGTACCACTGGTAGATGAGCGACGTCCCTCTTGCGCGCACCTGCAGCGTGGCCGGCGTGCCCGGCGCAACGCCCGTCCCGACGGGCGGACCCTCGATGGCCGGCGCAATGCACGACGGGCTGACGTGCACCGTCACGGTGGTGGAGACCACGCCGCAATCGTTAGAGGCGCGGACGACGTACGAGGTGGTCGCCGTCACCGGTCCGATCGTAGTGCCCGTTAGCACGACCGGCGCGGTGCCATCGACGGCGGTGAAGAGCGTGAGGACGTCGCCGGCAACCGCGTCGACGTCCGACGGCGCGTAGATGAAGCGTGGCGGGACACACGGCACGACCGTGACGTGGATCGTCTCGCTGTCGATGAACGCCCTGCAGTCGTTCGTCACCCGCGCCCAATAGTCGGTCGTGGCGCCGGGCGCGACCTCGAGGAACGTGCCGTCGCCGAGAGGGCGCGACTCGTCGCCGCTCGGGCCCTCGTACCAGCGGTAGCGCAGCCCGCCCCCGCCCGTCCCGACCACGAAGAGCGTCGCGCCGCGGCCTTCGACGAGAGTCGTGTCCTGCGACGCCGCGCCGATCAGCACCGCCGGGCAGCCGGCCACCGTGACCGTCGCCTCGTCGCTGTCCGCGGCCGGCGCGCAGCCGTTCGTCACGCGGGCCCAGTAGCGGGTGGTCGTCAGCGGGCTGACATCGATCGACGTCCCCGTCGCGCCGTCGATCGGATGGGTCGTGCTGCCGCGCGCGCCGGCGAACCACTGCACCTGCATCGGGCCGGTGCCGACCGCGCCGACCGACAGCGTGACCGGCCTCGGTCCGAGGTCCTGGGAGAGCGGCTGGCCGGTGATCGTCGGCGGCGTGCAGGCCGCGCTCGCGCCGTACACCGCGGCCAGCGCCTCGCGATCCCACGCCTGCAGCGTGGCGCTGATCTGGTCGAAATCGGTGTCCAGGCGGGAGCTCATCACGGCGTGGCTCGACGTCGTCCCGTTGCCGCCGCTCGCCTCGTCCGAGTGGCGGAGGCCGATGGCGTGGCCGAGCTCGTGGGTGATGATGTGGTCCATGGCGTTGCCGCCGAGGGCGCGGCCGGTGACGCCGTCCTGCACGACGACGTCCGCCTCCTCGATGGTGTAGAAGCGCTCGCCGCCGTAGCTGTGCGCGGTCTTTGCGGAGAACCAGCCGGTGGCAAGGGCCAGCGTCGCGCCGCCGATGCGGCCGCCGTACGAGCCGGGGATCTCGCTGGCCGGATCGTTGAGCATGATGGAGTTGATGCCGTCCGGCAGAGCGAGGCCGCTGGTGGCGGAGGTCGCGCCGCCGTACTGCAGCGTGACGTTCGAGGCCGGGTCGTTCGTCCAGGCCGCGACGGCGCGCTCGATCGAGGTCACGCCGCCGTTCGCCGCCCCCGGCTGCTCGCCGCGGCTGAAGAACAGCACCGGCCCCGGAAACGACGCCCAGCGGATGGGCAGGATCCCGAGGTCCCCCACCGCCTTGAGCAGATAGCTGCCGATCGTCGGCGAGGAGGAGATGTAGGGCCGGCTCTCCAGCCGGCCCGCGGTTTTCCGATGACCGCGCGCGAACTCGAGAAAGCTCTCCGCATCTCGCGGCAGCTCGCCCAGATCGCGCCGCACCAGCCGGTCTCCCTCGAAGGCGAACCGTCCGGCGCCCATGTTCATGGTCGTCCAGTCGCCGCGGTCGGTCAGGTCGAGGAGGATGAGCGAGCGCTCGCCCTCGGCGTACCGCGGCGCGCCGGCGGCGAAGAAGCCGACGCCATCCAGCACGCCGCCGAGCTCCACGATCTCGAACGTGTCGCCATCATGCAGCGGGCCTTTGATCCCCTCCTCCACCCGCATCGTCGTCACCGTCTCCAGCCACCCGCCCGGCGCGCGCCGGACATGCGAGGGGCCGGCGGTGACCACGACCACCGCCCGCGCGGCGCGGATCATCTCGTCATCGGGAGCGACCAGGAGGGTTGCGAGGAGGAGGGCCAGCTTCACCGCCGACGAGCGTACTTGAAGATGGTGTAGATGATCCACCAGCCGGCCTTGATCACGCCAGTCACCGTGCCGCTGATCTTCGACTTCCCGACGCGCCTCCGGTAGTGCACCGGTACCTCGGCGACGCGGGCGCCGAGTTGCAGCGCCCGCACCTGCATCTCCACCGTCCAGCCGTAGCGGCGGTCGCGCATCCGGATGCGGTCCAGCAGCTCGCGCCGCACCGCGCGGAACGGCCCGAGGTCGGTGTAGCGGTGGCGGTAGATGAGACGAATGAGCCGCGTGGCCAGCCAGTTTCCGAAGCGCTGCTGGGGCGTGAGCGCCCCGCGCTCGACGAACTGCCGCGAGCCGATCACCAGGTCGGCCCGTCCTTCGAGGATGGGCGTCAGCACGGCCCCGATCTCGGCCGGATCGTCCGAGCCGTCGGCATCCATGAAGAGGACGATCTCGATGTCGTGGCGCAGTCGTGTGAGCGCGCCGGCGCAGGCCGCGCCGTAGCCGCGCTCGGCGACGTGCAC
>DATEOX010000618.1:0-2185 GCA_035273585.1 Thermoanaerobaculia bacterium | reverse complement strand
TACAGCAGGCCGAGGAGGCTGTGCGCGTACGACTCCTCCAGCTCGTACCTGTCGTCGCCCCGATGCCGTGAGGCCAGCTCCCGCGTGATGGAGAGATACGAGCGGATGTGCGGCATCGCGCCCGGCACGTCGTTGCGCAGGCGGAAGTCGTTTCCGACCCAGAAGTGACTGAGCGCGAGCGCGAATTTCGCGTTGTCGTTGCGCGGCTCGTGGCGGACGGCGGTCTCCGTCAGGTCCAGCGACTGCTCGAAGAGCTTCATGGCCGAGGCGAGGTTGCCTTGATCGATGCGCACCTGGCCGAGCTGATTGAAGGCCATCGAGTAATTGATCAGCTCCTGCGTGGAGAGGTTCTCCTTCTTCGTCGCGCCGATGTACTGCAGCGCCTTCTCCGCGACATCGTTGAGAACGTCGAGGCGCCCGACCGGCTCCAGCTTGCCGCGCAGGTCGCCGAGCATGAACTGGATGAGGTCCTCGGCCTGCGCCTTCCGCTGCACCGCCTCCTTCTTCGCCAGCAGCGCGGCGCTCCTTTCCCGGCGGAGGTCGACCGTGTACTTCCACGCCGCGAGCACGACGAGCACGATGGCCGCCGCGAGGGCGGCGCGGCGCGCCAGCCGCTTCGGCTTCTCCACGATGAGGCGCAGCCTGGAGGCCGCCTCCACCGCCGTCGGGCGGTCCGTCGGGGCCAGCGCCTTGAGGCTGTGGATCAGCGCCGCCACGTCGCGATTCACGCCGGTGACCGGCAGCGACTCGCCGCGCGCGGCCTTGAGCATCACCTCCCGCCCCGTCGAGTCGGCCGGGTACGGGTCCTCGGACGTGAACAGCGTCTGCATCAGCAGACCGAACGAGTACATGTCGCTGGCCGGCGTGAGCGGCTCGCCGCGTGCCTGCTCCGGGCTCATGAACATCGGCGTGCCCACCGTCACGCCCACCGCCGTCGCGCCGGCCGTGTCGTCCCGCTCTTTGCCGAACACCTGCGTGTGCTCGAGGTCGAACGCGTACCACTTCTCCTCGTCCGACGACGGCAGCGGCGCGGCCTGGATCTTCACCGCGCGCAGCTTGCCGCTCGACTGCCGCTCCACCCACCGAGCGAGGCCGAAGTCGAGCACCTTCACCTGGCCGGACTTCGTCAGCATGACGTTCTCCGGCTTGAGGTCGCGATGGACGATGTTCGCCCGGTGGGCGATGACCAGCACCTCGGCGATGGCGTGCGCGATGCGCAGCTTCTCGGTGCGGCTCAGGCCCTCTTCGATGGCCCGCTGCAGCGTCCGCCCCTCGATCAGCTCCAGCACGAGGACGTCGGCGTCGGAGCCCTCGATGTAGTCGTGGATGCGGCAAATGTTCGGATGGTCGAGCTGGGAGAGCGTCCGCGCCTCGCGGATCAGCCGGATGCGCGCCTCGTCGTCCAGGCGCTGATCGCGGTGCAACGCCTTGAGGGCAACGCGGCGCATGAGCTTCTCGTCGAAGCCCTCGTAAACGTCGCCCATCCCGCCCTGTCCGAGGATGCGCTCGACGCGGATATGGCCCAGGCGTCTGCCACTGAGATCCATGCGATTAGGGAAAGGCCGTATGGTACTACTGGTTGCGAAATGTAGGGCCGGCTCTCCAGCCGGCCCAGTGGCCCTGCATCTATGGGGGGTGCGGCTGGTTGGAGATGTCGGGATCGATCGGGTCGCCTACGGATGGAACTCCCTTCGGCAGTTTCTTCTTCACCTTCACGGCCTTCACCTGATCGGTGATGTCCCCGATCGGGATCGGAAGCGCCCACATGTCGTAGAGGTACGTCGTCTTCTCAGTCGCCGGCGCGGGACCCATCGCCGCGTAGGGACGCGTGTCGGGGAGCCCAGCCACCAGCGGTCCAACCGGCTGCGGCTGCGAGCCGCCCTGCTTGAACCAGTCGCTGTTCGGGTCGATGAAGACCGCCTGGTTCGGGCCGGCACCGTTCGGCGGCGGAAGGTTGCTCCACTGCCAACCCGGCGCATTCATCATCCACATGACCAGGCGATCGTCGGTCCAGAGGTTGACCTCGAACGGCTCGGCGACCGGCTTCTCGTTTTCATCCAGAACGACCATCACGTGCTGCATGGCTCACTCTCCTTTCACCGCTCTGCGCGGTCTCTCAATGCCGAAGTGAGGTCGCGATGCGCGTAGCCCATCGCGGCGAGCCGCCGCAGGACGGGCTCCGCCG
>DATEOX010000617.1:0-3956 GCA_035273585.1 Thermoanaerobaculia bacterium | reverse complement strand
TCGATGCCCGCCTTCGCCGCCGGCGAGCCGGGCACCGCGGAGAGGACGTACGCATAGCCGAAGCGCTTGCTGATCACCAGGCCGATGCCGTTGTCCTCGTCGTCCGTGAAGTGCTTGTAGGCCGCCATCTGCGCGGGAGGGACGTAGTAGCTGAACTCGTCGACGGCGTCGGTGACGCCCGCGAACGCGCCGTCCATCAACTGCTCCGGCGTGGCCTGCTCCACGTAGTTGCTCCGCACCAGGTCATACACCTCGGAGAAGATGCTGAGGTAGCGGTAGAGGTTGTTCTTCTGCGTCGCCTGTCCGAAGAGCGCGCCGCCGAGGAGGGAGATGAGAAGGAAGACGGAGAGGGAGAGGAAGGCGATCTTTCGTTTGCTCATTGTCTGTGGTGGCCTCAGCGCAACCATTTCTGTGGGTCTTCGGGGTGATTGTCGTTGCGGATCTCGAAGTAGAGATAACCGGCTCGCGCGTCTTCCGCCTCCCCCACCCCTGCAATCGGCTGGCCCGTGGCCACCTTCTCGCCGACGATCACGCCGGGCGCCTTGAGGTTTCCGTAGAGTGAGAACACGCGGTTTCCGTGGTCGAGTACGATCAAGTTTCCGTATCCCTTGAACCACTGCGAAAAAAGAACTGTTCCCCCGAAAACCGCCCGCACCGGCACGCCCGGGGCCGCCGCGATCTTAAGGCCGTTGTTGGACGTCACCGTGTCAAATTTCGGGTTCCTTTGTTTGCCGAAACGTTCGATGATCTTTCCCTCCACCGGCCAGGCCAGCGCCCCCTGCACCGCCCGGATGTCGCTCGCCGCGCCGACGCGCTGCTGCTTGGAGAGGTTCGCGATGAGCCGCTCCAGCCGCCGCGCCTTCTCCTCCAGCTCCGCCAGGCTCTGCGCCGACGCGCTCTCCTCGGTCTTCAGCGAGGCGACGAGCCGCTCTTTCTGATCGTGCGCCACGGCCACCGCGCGGCGGCGGTCCTCCACCACCTGGCGCATCTGCATCAGCCGCTTCTGCCGGTCGGCGAGGTCGAAGTAGCGGAGGCTGAGCTGCTGCTTGGCCGCCTGAAAGCGCGAGACGGCGCGCGCGTCGCGGGCCACGAGATAGCTGAGCATCGACATGGCTTCGATCGGGTCGCGGCGCTGGTCGATGGCCAGAAACATGCGGATGTAGCTCAGCCCGCCGAGGCGGTAGAGGACGACGAGGCGCTTGGAGAGGTACTTTTTCTGGCGCTCGATCTTCGGCGTGAGGGCGGCGATCTGCTGCTCGACGGCGTGCTGCTCCTGCTCCAGACGCGCCTGCATGTCGACGGCGATCTCCAGCTCCCGGCTGCGGATGCCGAGCTCGAGGTCCACTTCCTCCAGCTCCTGCTGCGCGCTGCGCGCTTGGCGCCGCACGTCTTCGAGGCGGTCCCGGAGCTTGGTGATCTCGCCCCGGATGCGGTCGAGGTCGGAGCTCTGCCGCGTCTGCGAGTGGGCGCTGGCGATGCTCAGCGCGGCCACGAGCAGCGCGGCGACGAGCCTATCTCGCATCGCGCAATGCATGCTTCGCCGCCTGCTGCTGCGCTTCCTTCTTCGACGTCCCCTCGCCGCGCGCCGCCTTGCTGCCGATCTTCACTTCGACAATGAAGGTCTTGTCGTGGTCGGGGCCGACCTCGTCGACGACCCGGTACTCCGGCAGCGGCCATCCCCGCCCCTGCGCCAGCTCCTGCAGCGCTGTCTTGTAGTCGTGGAAGAGGAGGTCGTCCTCGTCGATGGCTTCGAGGTCTTTTGCGAACGATGCTTCGATCACGCGCCGCACCGCCTCGACGCCGCCGTCGAGATAGATGGCGGCGATCATCGCCTCGAAGAGGTTGGCCAGCAGCGAGTCCTTCTTCCGCCCGCCGGTCTTCTCCTCTCCGATGCCGAGCAGGATGACGTCGCCCATCCCCTGCTCGCGCGCCTTCGCCGCGAGGCTCGTGGCGCTGACCAGAAACGCCTTCATCTTGGAGAGCGCCCCTTCGTCGAGCTCGGGGAACTGGCGGAAGAGGAGATCGCCGATGACGAACCCGAGCACGGAGTCGCCGAGGAACTCGAACGTCTCGTTGTGCCGGACGTCGTCGGCTTTGGCCTCGTGGGAGTAGGACTTGTGCGTGAGCGCGCGCCGCAGAAGGTCGCGCCGCTGAAAGGTGTACCCGATGCGCTCTTCGAACCGGCCGAGGTCGTCGTCGAGGGTCACTCGGGAGGAGTATAGCGGTCAGGCGAAGATGTCGGAGAGAGGGAGGCTCCAGCCCGGAACGATGTCTTCGAGGGTGAGGGTGCCCTGCACTTCCTCGACGCCGGTGGGGCGGTGGATGGTGACGGTGCGGGTGGGGGGATCGACGATGACCACGGCCTTCACGCCGGCGCGGAGGTACTCGTCTTTCTTCGCCCGCACTTCGCTGTAGGTGTCGTTCGGGGAGACGACCTCGATGGCCAGGTCGGGCGGGCCGGGGAAGTACTTCGGCGTAGGGACGACGCGGTCGGCACGGACGAAGGAGACGTCCGGCTCACGGACGGTGTCGGGGTCGCGTGCGATCAGGAATCCGACGTCGGGGCCGTAGACCCTTCCGAGCTTTCGCTCGTATACGTGGTTACCCAGACGCCTCCCAATCTCGTGCACGATGTGTCCATGCTCTTCACCCGCCGGTGACATCTTCCTAAGCTCCCCCTGCACCAGCTCATAGCGGTAGCCGTCCTCCGGCATCCGGAGCAACTCGTCCGCGGTCATGAGCCTCGTATCGACGGTCATGGGATGATGGTACCTCGGTTCATTCGAAGATGGCGGAGAGCGGGATCTGCCAACCCGGCACGACATCCTCGACGGCAAGAACCTCATCAAGCGGGGTCGCGCCGGACGGACGATGCACGATGACGCTCTTGCGGCGCGGATCGACGAGGATCACGGCCTGGACGCCCGCATTCAGATACTCCGCCGTCTTGCGCAGCACTTCGGCGTGAGTATCGCCTGGAGAGATGACCTCCACGACCAAGTCGGGGGCACCGGGATACGCGGCGTCCGTATCGACCAGACGCTCGGTGCGAACGAAGGCGACGTCCGGACAGCGCACCGTGTCAGGGTTCCGCGAAAGAAGGAACGAGGTCTCGGACGTAAACACTTCGCCGAGCCGTCGTCCGACGACATAGGTGCCCAGCGGCGCACCGATCCGCATCCCGATCTTGCCGTGCTTTGCCCCACCCGGTGACATCCTCTTCAGTTCCCCCCGCACCAGCTCATAGCGGTAGCCGTCATCCGGAAGCCGGAGCAGCTCGTCCGCGGTCATGAGCCTCGCGTCGACGGTCATGGGAACAATGGTACCTCGGAGGTCAGGCGAAGATGTCCGCGAGAGGCAGGGTCCACCCGGGCACGACGTCTTCGAGGACGAGAGTCTCCTGGACCTCTTCGACGCCGGTGGGGCGGTGAATGGTGACGGTCTTGCGCCGAGGGTCGACGATGACGACGGCTAGGACGCCGGCCGTCAGGTACTCGTCTTTTTTCTCTTCGACATCGCTGTACCGGTCCGTCGGCGAGATGACTTCAATGGCCAGATCCGGCGGCACGACAAACGCGTTCAGGTCCTGCGGAACGCGATCGGCGCGGATGAACGCGACGTCCGGACATCGCACCGAATCGGGGTTGCTCGACAGGAGAAAGCCGGTGTCGGACGATGTGACCTGGCCGAGCTTTCGAGTCAGGATCCAAGCTCCCAGCCACGCATGAATTCTTCCCGTAATGATCCCGTGCTCACCTTTCGCCGGTGACATCCTCTTCAATTCCCCCCGTACCAACTCATAGCGGTAGCCGTCATCCGGAATCCGGAGAAGCTCGTCCGCGGTCATGAGCCTTGCGTCGACGGTCATGGCTTGATGGTACCTCGGTCACTGCAACGACGCGAGCGCCCGCCGCGCCACCTCGATGTCGCGGGCATACCGGGCGGGCGGCGCGGTC
>DATEOX010000616.1:0-3794 GCA_035273585.1 Thermoanaerobaculia bacterium | reverse complement strand
CGTAGCGGTAGCCGCCGAATGGCGTCAGCTCGAACATGTTCTGGCTGCCGCGATACGGGTGACGGTAGCCGCGGTTGCGCCAACTGTCGTCCTGAGCGAAGGCGGAAACGGCGAAGAGGGAGAGGAGCAGCAGCAGGGAGAGGGTCGCTTTGCGCATCGTGGTCTCCTTTGATTTTCCATCGGTCGGAACCGCGCCCCGCGCAACTACAATCCGCGCGATGAAAATCGCAACATGGAACGTCAACGGCATCCGGGCCCGCGAGCAGCAGTTCGCCGACTGGGTGGCCGCGGCACAGCCCGACATTGTCTGCCTCCAGGAGCTGAAGGCCGCGCCCGCGCAGATTCCGCAATCGATCTGTGACCTGGAGGGCTACGCCTGCTACTGGCACGGCGGAGGCGGCTACTCCGGCGTCGGCCTGCACGTGCGGCGCGCGTCGTTCCCGGAGGAGCCGCGCTTCACGCATCCGCACTTCGACCACGAGAACCGCATCGTGCAGACGCAGCTCGGCGACACGGTGTTCGCCTCGGTGTACGTGCCGAACGGCGGCAAGGACTTCCCGGCCAAGATGGCCTTCATGAACGAGCTCCTGCTGTACGCCGACGCGGTGCACGGCGAGGGGCTGCGGCTGGTGCTCTGCGGCGACATGAACGTGGCCCGCGCGGAGATCGACGTCCATCCGAAGGAGCGGAAGCCGCGCGCCATCGGCCAGCTCCCCGAGGAGCGGGAGTTGTTCGAGCGCATCCTCGGGCGGGGGCTGGTGGACGTCGGCCGGATGCTCTACCCGGACGACGAGGGGTACTTCAGTTGGTGGGCGCCGTGGCGGAACATGCGCCAGCGGAACATCGGCTGGCGCCTGGACTACGTCCTCGCCACGGAAGCGCTGGCCGAGCGGGCGGTGTCCTGCCCGTCCTACCGCGAGGTAGGGACGAGCGACCACGCGCCGGTGGTGGCGACCATCGGTTGACGGCTTGCGGGCGAGACGCCCGCTGGCCAGGCTAGAACGGTCCCTCGAGGTGGTCCACCACCCACTGCCCGTCCTTGCCGCGGCGCAGCTCGTAAAGGTACGTCTTCGCGCCGCTCGGCTTGACCATCGTCGCGCTGATGACCGCCGTGTTCCCGGCGCGGTCGAAGCCGGGGCGGGAGAGCTCGACGAGCATGTCGGCGTCGGGGTACCTGGCCGCGATCTGCTGCCAGTCGTAGCCGTTGGCGCCGCGCAGCGAGGTCACGTCGGCGACCTTCACCGGCGGCTGCATCGCCGCGACCGTGGCGGCCTTATCGTTCTTCGTCTTGTAGTCGGTGCGGAGATCATCCGCGACCTTGGCCGGGAGGGTGGCGGCGCTCGTGGCGCCGGCGAGGAGGATGACCTTGTTCGCGCGCAGCCGCGTCACGCGCTGCTGCGACTGGACGACGGCGCGCATGACGTCCGTTTCCGAAGTCTGGGCGAAGAGAGGGAGAGCGGCGAAGAGGACGGCGGCGCGGAGGAGAGTACGCATGCCGTCTTGGACGATGGAGCCCGGCATTGGTTCTGCCCGCACCCCTCACCCGCCTTCGGCACCCTCTCCCCGCCGGGCGGGGAGAGGGTAGGGGTGAGGGCTGCCTTCGCCACCCTCTCCCCGCCGGGCGGGGAGAGGGCAGGGGTGAGGGGTTACTCGAGGACGACCAGGACCACGCGGCGGTTCTGCGCGCGGCCGGCCTTCTTCTTGTTCGAGGCGACCGGGAGCGTGTCGCCGTAGGAGATGGTCGACATCCGGTTCAGCGGGAGCTTGTGCTCGCGGGAGAGATACCGGCGCACCGAGTCGGCGCGGCGCTGGCCGAGCTCCTCGTTGTAGGGCGTCGAGCCGGTGTCATCCGTGTGACCCTGGATCTCGACGAAGTACTGCTCGTTGAGGTTCTTCACCTTGCCGGCGAAGTCGTCGAGCGCTTCCTTGGCGCTCTTGTTCAGCTCGTACTTGCCGGTCGTGAACTTCACCCGATCCTCGGAGAACGTCTGCTCGAAGACGACCTTCCCCTTGGCCAGCACGCCCGCTTCCTGGGCGCGCTTGAGGGCTTCCTTCGCCTCCTGGCTGAGCTGGTCGAGCCGGACGTCGGTCTGCTTCTGCTTCTGCTGCAGGTCTTCCACCTGGGAGGCCACCGACTCGATCTTCTGATCGGTCCGCTGGGCCTGCTCCGCCTGCGCCGCGGCGATCTTCTGATCGACGGATTTGGTGGTGGCGCACGCGCCGAGGACCAGCGAGAGGGCGGTGACTGTGACAACGCGGATGTGATTCCTCATCTACTTCCCTTCCTTTCGTTGTTTGGGTTTGACGCGGGCGAGTGTGGACGACACCGGCGGCTCGGTGCCGCGGTAGCCGGCGCGCACCCGCACGGCGCGGACGCGCCCCGCGAGCTGCAACGAAATGTGGCGATACTTTACTGCACCCTTTCCGGTGGGGGTGAAGCCGATCAGGTACTGCGCGCGGAGGTTCTGCTCCAGCGCGTCGACGGCCCGCGCGAGCTGCAGCGGCTCGATGCCGAGGGAGAGCTTGCCGCCCGTCAGGCGGGCGATCTCCTCCAGCAGGTCGATCTCCGCCCCCTGCTCCTTCACCAGCGGGCTCCCCTCGCGAAGGCCGAGCGGATAGATGGGGATGGAGACGCCTTCCAGGCGCGCGGCGATGTCGGCGCGGGTGAGCTTGGAGGCGTTGTCCAGGCCGTCGCTGAGCAGGATGATGGCCCGCGTCGAGTTGCGCCCGAGGCGGCTGCGCTCCGGCATCGTGGCCAGGGCATCGAAGAAGGCCGTCTTGCCGAACGGCTTGACCGTGCTCATGGCCCGGGTGATGGCGTTTGCGTCCTCCGTAAACGGGACGAGCGGCCGCGCCTCGTCATCGGCGAAGAGCCAGAGCGAGTAGTCGTCGCCCGGCTTGCGGTGGGCGAGGAGGGTGGCCACCGCGGCGCGTGCGGCGTCCATCTTCCCCGCCAGGGCCATCGAGCCGGAGCCGTCGAGGAGGATGGTGAAGGAGACCGGCGCGTTCCGGGAGGTCTCGAACATGTCGCTCGCCACCGGCACGCCGTCGACGAGGAGCGAGACTTCCTTCGCCTTCAGATCGGTCAGCGGGGCGCCTTTCGCGCCGAGGACCGTGAACGGGATCATCACGTAGCCGACGGAGTACGACTCGGTGAGGGTCTGCGCCGGCTGCTCGACGGTTTGAGCCAAGGCAGAAGTCGCCAGAAGGGCGAGCGCGATCAAACAGCGACGCATGAGTACAAATAACAGCTACGGATGAGGCGGCGATTTCACCCCATCTTCAGCGGGATGAAGTCCGGGTCTTCCTGGTGGCGCCTTTCCCATTTCAGAAAGTCATAGTAGCCGCAGCGGGGACGGTCGGGATATTCGTGGCAGACGCCCGGCCGCGCCTCGTAAATGGTGCAGCGGCGGGACTCGAGGTCGAGGAACATGCAGATGCTGCCGTAGATCTTGTCCTTCTGATGGCGGAGCACCTGCTCGCCTTCCACGACCTTGGTGAAGCGGCGCGTGGCGATCTCGGGCGTGACCCCGAAGTGTTTGGCCAGGCGGAAGAGGTCGCGCTTGGTGACCACGATGCGGTCATAGCTGCAGCAGTAGGCGGGGCACTTGGAGCAGTCGTACTGCAGCTTGGTTTCCATGCGATGACGGCAGTGTACGATGGCATCCCCGTCGCTACAACCGCGAGCGTGACCGCGGCCCGCGTTTCCCTCCTCCTTCTTGCATTCTGCGCGAGCGCCTGCTGCCGGTCGATGAGCAGCCTCGTCGATCCGAAGCTGCTCGTGGCGGCGGGCC
>DATEOX010000615.1:0-2220 GCA_035273585.1 Thermoanaerobaculia bacterium | reverse complement strand
TCCGTTGCAGCTATTGCAGGTATCCGAGCGAGCGGAATCGCTCGATGGCTTCCCGATCCTGCCGCTTGCGCTCGTGCTCCGGGACCGTCGCCGTGACCGCGTCGCTGACGGGCGTCGGCGGCGGCATGACCGGGAGCAGCGTCACCGGCGGGCGCACCATCAGCGACAGCAGCGAGCGGCCGAAGTTGCCGGGCGTGGTCTTCAGCTCGAGCGGGCTCGCATCGAGGCCGAGAAGCTCGTAGAGGGTCGGGACGATGTCGGCGATCGTGCAGCTCTGGTCGATCCGGATGTCGCTGAGGCCGTAGCAGGGCGGGAAGACCATCAGCAGGTTGACCCGGTTCGTCGCCTCCCGGTCGCCGCCGTTGTCGAAGCTGTGCGTGAGGAGGCCCCCCTCGCCGAACGCCTCGCCGTGATCGGAGGTGATGACCAGCACGGTGTTGTCCAGCACTCCCCGCCGCCGCAGCGCCTCGATGATCCGCCCCACGGCCGCATCCGTCTCCCGCACCTCGGCATCGTAGCGGCGCCGGTAGACCCGCAACTGTTCGGGGGTGAGGTCCGCCGCGACGCTCCAGGCCCTTCCCTGCGCCTTGGTGATCATCGCCTTGATGTAGGCGCGGCGCTCGGGGTCGGGGATGCCGTCCGGGTTGGCCAGCTCGGGCGGGAGGGTGCGGTAGCGAAGGCCTTCCAGCCGCGGGCCGTCCTTGGAGATGTCGTAGCCTGCCGGCGACGGAAAGTACGGGTCGTGCGGGTCGAGGATGTTGACGAAGCCGAGGAACGGGCGCTTGCCGTCCAGCTTCGCCTCGAGACGGCGGAGGATCTCGTCGGCGGACGAGTAGACGAACATCCGGTACCACTCGTTCGGCTCGCTGTCGTAATGCCTGATCAGCGCATCGATGGGCGGGAGGAGGGGGGCCCTCGCCGCGGCCGGCATCGCTTCCCACTGCTCCTGCACGTTCGTGTAGCTGCCGAACGGCATCACCGAGCGCATGAAGCGGGTGGAGAGGTTGCCGTTGGCCACGACGCCGAAGGTGCGGTAGCCGAGCTTGCGCAACTGGAAGGCGATGGAGGCCTCGGGCTGGTCGATCTCGGTCTGGTGCCCGTTGACGTATCCGGTCAGAATCGAGAAGTGCGACGGGGGCGTGGAGTCCCAGGTGCTGTAGGCATGCGTGAAGTTGACGCCGCGCGCGGCGAGCGACTTGAGCACGGGCGTTTGGTTCGTGCTGCGGGCGTCGAGCTCCGTGGCATCGGCGCGGACGGTGTCCAGGATGAGGATGAGGATGTTCGGCCGGCTCCTGCACGGCTGCCCTGCCACGCCGCGCGGCTCCGGCTCTTCCTCCGCTCCGAAGTTCGCGCGGACGAGCACCGCCGCGGAGGTCGCGGCAGCGGCCGAGCCGCCGCCGGCCGGCAGGCGCTGGTTGCACCCGACGAAGAGAAGGGTGACGGCGATGATTAGTCGACGGGCAGAAGACACGCGCATTCCGGTGGGATTGCTTGTCGCGGTCGCCATTTCTATCACATGTAGAGCGGCGGCACGCCCGGTAGAAACTCTTGCGCTCCGCGGCGCCGTGCTGCGCGTCGCGGTGGCCGGCGACGTCGGCGACGGCGCAGCCGCGGTGGTCGCCGGAATCGCCCGCGTCCACGCCGCGTCGCCCATCGATGCGGTGATCATCCCGGGCGACAATTTCTACCCGTGCAGCGTCACCTCGCCGACCGATCCGCGCTGGTCGATCGTCGCGCCGCTCACGACGCTCGGTGTCCCGCTCTTCCCCGTCCTCGGCAACCACGATTACTGCGGCAATCCCGACGCGCAGGTGCAGGCCACCGGCTCGGTCCCGCACTGGCGGATGCCCGCCCGCGGCTACGTCGTCCGCAACGAGCTGGCCGATTTCGCCATGCTGGACACCACGCCGTACGCCGCCGGCCAGTCGCGCGACGCGGAGGCGGACGTGCGCGATGCATTCGCCAGGTCGGTGGCGACTTGGCGCATCGCGGTCGGCCATCACACCATCGTCTCGTCCGGATGGCACGGCTACTTCCCGCGCTCGGAGCACCGCCGGATGTCGCGCCTCCTGCCCGCACTGCGCAGGAGCAAGGTCGATCTGTACATCTGCGGCCACGACCACCACCTGGAGCTGGTCGCCGGCCGCCCGCGGATGCTCGTCAGCGGGGCGGCGTCGGACCCCATCCCGCCGGTCGCGCTGCATCCATCCACGCTCTACC
>DATEOX010000614.1:0-5011 GCA_035273585.1 Thermoanaerobaculia bacterium | reverse complement strand
GCCGGCTGGAGAGCCGGCCCTACATTTACAATCGCCTCCCATGCTCCAGCACCTCGTCATCACCCCGAGCAAACAGCCCGACACCGCCTCCCTCCCGCTCGTCGTCCTGATGCACGGCCGCGGCGCGGACAACCGCGACCTGGCCGACTTCGCGCCGATGATCGACGACGACTACCGCTGGGTCTTCCCGAACGCGCCGAAGCCGTTCCAGCCGTATCCCGGCATGTCCTTCGGCTACACCTGGTTCGACGGCTGGCCGCCGGAGGGCGACTCCATCGTCGAGTCGCGCCGCCTCCTGCTGGAGTTGCTCGACGACCTCGTGCGGCGCTACCCGACGCCCAGCGGCAAGGTCATCCTCAGCGGCTTCTCGCAGGGCGGGCTGATGGCGCTCGACGTCGGCTACCGGACTGAGCAGCCGCTGGCCGGCATCATCACCATGTCCGGCGCGCTGTACGAGGCGGACAAAGGCGACCTCGAGGCGCACCGCGACATCCCGGTGCTCCTGGTGCACGGCACGAGCGACGAGATGATCCCGGTCAACGCCGCCCGTCGCGCGCGGCGCGTCCTGGAAGATCACGGCATCGAGCCGGAGTACCACGAGTTCCCGATGGGCCACCACGTGACGGACGCATCCATGAAGGTCGTGGGAGACTTCCTGAGGCGGAATCTTCGTGGCAGACCGATTGCTTAAGTCATCATCGCGATGACTCCAAATAACCGACTGCTCCTTGCGGCCGCGCTCGCCTCGGCCGCGCTCCTCTCCGCCCCGCACGCCAAGGCCTCGCTCGCCCGCGCCGTCGACTTCGACACGAAGGTCGCCGACGCCGAGTCGATCGTCCTTGGCAAGGTCGTCCGGACGGAGTCGCGCTGGGACGCGGGCCATCGCTGGATCCTCACCTACTCCACCTTCCGCGTGGAGAAGGCGCTCAAGGGCGTGGCGGGGTCGGAAGTCACGCTCGTGACGCCGGGCGGGCAGGTCGGCAACGTCGGCCAGTCGACGGTCGGCATCCCGGAGTTCCGCGAGGGCGATGAGAACGTGGTCTTCGTCAAGCAGTCGCAGGCCGGCCCGACGGTTCTCTACTTCGACCAGGGGACGTACGAGGTCACGCGCGACGGCAACCAGCGGATGGTGACGCCGGTCTCCACCGACGCGGTCGTGGTCGATACCCAGCGCGGCATGGCCGTGACGCCGGAGCAGCCGCGGACGCTGGCCCAGTTCGAGGCCGAGGTCAAGCGCGCCGAGCACGGCGCCCTGCAGCGGATGGAGCTCATTCGCCAGCGCGAGCGCCAGCAGGCCGAGGCCAACTCGCTGTCGTCCATCATCCTGCGCAACAAGCTGCTCATCGCGCTCGCGCTGGTGGGGATGGCCGTGGCGACCTGGCAGATCGTCAAGAAGTAAGCCGCTTCGCCACGCCCTTTCGCACCGCTTCCTCGAGCAGCGGGATCATCTTGCGCTCCACGTCGCGCTCGATGGCGTCGCGCTTCTCGTCCAGGCGCCGCTCCTCTTTCTCCAACTCGCGGAGCTCGCGCTGGACCTCGCGCAGCCGATCTTCCAGCTCGCGCAGGCGGGCCTGATCCGCGTGCTCTTCCTGATCCTCGAGCGCGTCGTGCATCCGGTCGAGGTCGGCCTCCTTCTTCTCCAGCGGGCGGAGCCGCTTCTGCATCCGGTCGTACTCCGGGTCGCTCATCCGCATCGGCTCCCAGAGGCGGTCGAGCGCCGCGAGCGTGGCCGCATCGCGCACGACGTACTCCGCGCCGCGCAACCGGAACCAGATGAACTCCGCCCCGAGGCGGTCACGGATTTCCAGTGCCCGGTCGAGGTCCATGTTGGAGGTGGAGATGGTGTTCCGGTCGTGGTGCACCCAGACGTACGAGAGCCGCGGTTCGGCGGCGAAGAGCGGCAGGGCGAGAGCGAGAACGGCGAGCAGAGCGAGTTTTCGCATGGCGGTTGGACGGACGCGTGTCGCGGCGGTTAGCTTTCCCGAATCGAGCGCCGCGCCAGTTCCGCGCGCAGCCAGGCGTCCGCCTCCGGGCGGTTGGCGATGTCCCGCAGCGAGAGCTTCCGCTGGTCGAGGAAGAGCGCCTTCTCCTCGATGCGGTACGTCCGCAGCCCTTCCCACGGCACGCGCTTCCGCCACAACAGGCTCGTGCGCAGTTCCAGGCCGTGATCATCCGCCTTCAGATAGCGGCGGCGGGCGATCTGCACGTCGAAAACGCCGAACGCGAGCAGGACCAGCGGCTGGACGAAGCTCAGGACGTAGAACAGGAAGTGATGCCGCTGCTGGACCTTGACCGCCGCCTCGACGGCGAGCATCGCCGCCCCCGCCACCTCCACCCACCCCACCCGACTGTGCGCGTGGCGCACTTTTTCCCGCACCGCCGTGGCGATGAGCATCGCGCCGGCGGCGATCTCGAAGTACGGCAGCAGGCGCCCGTGCCCGATGTGTCCCCAGCCGGTGGTGATCAGGATCAAGGCGGCGAAGACGTGCTGCATCGTCTGCACGCGCTTCATCCGCTCCGCGCGCCGGCTGCGCACATGGAGGATCTCTTCGGGCATGAGCGGGCGATTGTAGCGACTTCGGCATCGCTCTTGATGTGCCTGCCCCCATGGCGGACAAACAGGCGGCACTCGACCGGGCTCTCGACGAGGAGGAGGACCTGCTCCTCTTCTACCAACCGATCCACGACGCGCGGACGCGGGAGATCATCGCCGCCGAGGCGCTGCTCCGGCAGCGGAGGGAATCGGGAGAGATCCGCGAGGCCACGATCATCACCGAGGCGGCGGAGGACGCGCCGCGGAAGGATCTGTTCGCCCTCGACTCGATCGTAGTCGACAAGGCGTTCCGCGGCGCCGCCCGCTGGCAGCAGCGGGCGCCGCAGGTGCGGCTGCACGTCAACCTCTCGCCGCGCGAGTTCCAGGAGGGGAACGTTCTTGCCCGCCTGACGAAGCTCGTCTCCGGCTGCGGCATCGACACCAAGCGCCTGGCGGTCGAGATCACCGAGACGAGCTACATCGAGCAGCCGGACCTGACCATGGAGATCCTCGGCGAGCTCAAGAAGCTCGGCATCCAGCTCTGGCTCGACGACTTCGGCACCGGCCACTCCACGCTCACCCACCTGCAGAAGTTCCCGGTGGACGGGATCAAGATCCCGGGCGAGTTCGTGTCGTGCATCGAGGAGAACAAGCGCTGCCGGGCCATCACCAAGGCGCTCATCACCGTGACGCACGAGATCGGGGCTAAGGTGATCGCCGAGGGGGTGGAGCACGAGAAGCAGCGCGAGTCGCTCATGCGCTGGGGCTGCGACTTCATCCAGGGCTTCCTCTTCAGCAAGCCGATGACGCTGGACAAGCTGGAGACGACGCTGCGGTGAGGCCGGCACGGCCGGCCGCGTTGGTTGGCCAAGCCTCCGCTGCCGTTAACTAGGCCACGTGCCGGGCCGCCACCTTCCCCTCCTCGGGGCAGTAAAAGTCGCGGCGGCGCTCGAGGTCCTTGATCACGTTGCGCTTGAACTCGTCCGGGCCGCCGAGGGCCATCATCTCGGCGATGTACTTCTCCACCATCACGATCTCCAGGCGCATGCGCACCGTCTTGAAGACCCGCGGCGCGCCGCCCGGATGCTGTACGTGATGGAGGCCGCCGCTGTAGGCGATGAGCATCCGCCCTTCCTTGACGGCGAGGAGGATGTCGGCGATGCCGCCCCGCACGGTCATCGGATTCCCATGCAGGTCGAGGCCGTTCCGCCGCTTCATCCGCCCTTCGGGCAGGATGATGACCATCGACTGCGGATCGATCTTGTTCAGCACGGCGAACCAGGTGTGGTCGCGCTCCCGGGTGATGGCGATGACGTGATGCGCCACGAACTTGAAGAGCAGCCCGACCAGCGGCCGGCCGGTCGTCTTCTCCGCCGCCGGCACGACGCCGTGGGCCGCGATGCGCCAGAGGAAGGAGTTCGGGACGCCGCCGAGGAAGACCGGCTCGAAGAGGCTGGTGTGGTTGAGGAAGGCGACCAGACGGTGGCCGCGCCAGGGGTTCTTCGGCACGTCGCCCACCCAGGCGAAGTCGTGACTGTAGAAGATCTTGCTCAGGTACCTGAGCGTGAGGAGCGTGCCGAAGACGAAGAGCGTTCTGAGCAGACCCACGGCGCGAGAATGTAGCACAGGGTGTCATCCTGAGCCCCGCAGAGGGCGAAGGATCCGCAGCGATCTTGCGGTAAGGATCCTTCGCCGTCTTCGCGGCTCAGGATGACACGAGCTTCCCGAACCGCCTGGCGAACGCCGGCCCCCTCCCCTCGTCCTCGTGCTTGAAGAAGACGTATGCGGACTGCCACGGCTGCCTCTTGATGCGCGCCGCCCACCCGCCGAGCTGATCGTCGGAGTAGTCCGTCCGGCGGAGGCGCATATATCCCCAGGTGGCGGTGGGGATCACCAGACTCTCCGGATCGGAGACCTCGTCGGTGTCGGAGAGGCACATGGCCGCGTCGTGGCCGCGCAACAGCTCGTAGATCTCCTCGTCCAGCCAGGACTCGTGCCGGAACTCGAAGCCGATCTTCCCCTCCCGGGGCAGGATGCGCAGGAAGTCGCGCAGCCGCTGCGCGTCGCGCTTGAGGTAGGGCGGGAGCTGGAAGAGCACCGGCCCGAGCTTGGGGCCGAGGGCCTCGGCCGCCTCGTACAGGCGCCGCACCTCATCCGACGCGTCGACCAGCTTCTTCTGATGCGTGATCCGCTGCGGCGCCTTGAGCACGAACGTGAACCCATCCGGCACCTCGGCCGCCCACTTGGCCAGCATCTCCGCGCCCGGCATCCGGTAGAAGGTGTTGTTGATCTCCACCGAGGAGAACTCCCCCGCGTAGAACGCCAGCATCTTCGCCGCCGGGAGGTCGTCCGGGTAGAACGTGCCCTTCCACTCCTTGTAGCTGTAGCCGCTCGTGCCCACCAGGATGCGCATCACGCGCATGCTAGCAGTTAGGCGCATGCTGCCAGCGGTTGCGTAGCGAGAAGATCTACACCGAG
>DATEOX010000613.1:0-3228 GCA_035273585.1 Thermoanaerobaculia bacterium | reverse complement strand
CATCGCCGGCGTCGCGCAAGGCGTCCATACCCTCCGCGTGACGAAGGAAGGCTACGCGCCGTACGAGACGACCATCGACGTGACGGAGGAGATCGTGGCGTTCAAGGTGAAGCTCAACCGATCCGCACCGTGAGCATCGAGATCGACCCCCCATCCACCCCCTCCACCGGGAACGTCACGGCGTCGCCGGGCTGCTGGGCGCCGAGGATGTAGAGCAGCGGCAGGTAGTGATCGGGGGTGGGGACGGAGAGCATCGCGTCGCGGCCGAGGGACTCGTAGTCGATGAGGGGCTGATGGTCGGCGGCGAGCATCCAGTCGCGGGCGCGGGACTCGAAGCGGACAGCCCAGTCGTACGGCTCCGGGGCGTGCTGGCCCCAGGCGTAGGCGTGGAGGTTGTGCACCAGGTTGCCGCTGCCCATCAGCAGCACGCCTTCGTCGCGAAGCGGGGCCAGGCGGCGGCCGGCGTCGTAGTGGAATTGCGCCGGCTGCACCTCATCGATGCTGAGCTGCACGACCGGGATGTCGGCGTCGGGGAAGACGTGGACCAGCACCGACCAGGTGCCGTGGTCGAGGCCCCAGCGCTGGTCGAGGCCGACCTCCAGCGGCGCGAGCGTCTCCTGCACGCGGCGGCAGAGGGCGAGGTCGCCGGGCGCCGGGTACTGCACCTCGTACAGCGGGCGGGGAAAACCGCCGAAGTCGTGGATCGTGCGCGGGCGCTCCACGGCCGTGACCAGCGTGGCCGGCGGATACCAGTGCGCCGAGACGCAGAGGATCGCCCGCGGCTTCGGCAGCTCCCGTCCAATGCGCGCCCACCCTTCCGTCCACCCGTTCCGCCCGATGGCGTTCATCGGGTTCCCATGTCCGAAGAAGATGGCCGGCATGCGTGTCATGGCGTTTCTCCCGGCAGAGCTTATGCAATTCTCCTGACGCATGGCACATGCGAAACGAAGCGTCCCGAGCCTCCCGCCCGCCGCGCAGCGCTGCCGGCGCAAGTTCCTCCGCTTCTTCCCCGACGGGTTCCACGATGAGACCTACATCGATTGGGAGCGCGGCTACAAGGCCGCCGCGCATGACGCCTGGGAGTCGGCCCTCGGCCGGTTCGAGATGCGCTCGCTGCTGAAGAAAGGCGAGCTCGGCGAGATCGCCAGCCGCGCGGCGCGCATCGAGGGGAAGACCAACCTCCTCTTCTCCTTCGAGAAGATGGCCTTGCGCGACGCGGTTAAGACGGCGAAAGGCTCGGAGGCGTTCGCGAACGGGTTGTACGAATTCCTGTATGGCAAGGGGAGCGACCGGCAGCGGTTCGAGCGGTGGATCGACGTCGTGGCGGAGCTGCCGCGGCGGCAGACGCGGGTGCTGACCTGGCCGCTCGTCACCGTCTTCGGGTTCATCGCCCAGCCCGAGAAGCACGTCTTCCTCAAGCCGAACGTCACGCGCATCGCGGCGCGGGAGTACCGCTTCGACTTCGACTACCGCTCGAAGCCGAACTGGGAGACGTACGCCAATCTGCTGGCCTTCGCCGAGACCGTGCGCGCGGACAACGCCGACCTCCGGCCGCGGGACATGATCGACCTGCAGTCCTTCCTCTGGGTTCAGGGCTCCGACGAATACGAGGAGTAGCGCGGCACCTTGCGCACGCGCGGCGCGAGCCACGTGCCAGGCGGGCGGAAGCCGACCTCCAGCACCCAGACGTCGCCGTTCGGCGCAAGCGCGACCCCCGTCGGCGCCCATGGCGGGTCGCTGCGCAGGATCGTCGTCACCACGCCGCGCGGCGTCACGCGCACGATGCGGCGGTTGCGAAAGTCGGCCGCGTAAACGTCCTTGCCGACCGCGATGCCGAACAGGCCGCCGAACTCCAGCGGCTGTCTCGCATCCTTGTCGACATTGAGACCGCGGGCGAGCGTCGTCACCACGCCCGCGGGCGACACTTTGCGAATCGCCGCTCCGTCGGTGACGTACAGCGTGCCGTCCGCCGTGACGGTCATCCCGGTGATGTTGCTGAAGCGCGCACTCGCGCCGGTGCCGTCCGCGAAACCGTACGCGCCGCCGGCGAGGACCGAAACCTGCCCCGCCGGCGTGCGCCGGATGATGCGCGTCTCGCGCCTCACGTTGTTGTTCTGCTCGACGGCGTACGTGTTGCCTTGCCGGTCGCGCACGACGCCGATGCCGGGCACCATCGCGATGCGCCCCGACGGCGTGAGCCGCCACAGCGCGGTGGTCTCGCCCGTGTAGTCGCCGCCGTAGATGTTCCCCTGCCGGTCGATGAACAGGTCGTGGATGTGCCGCCCGCCGACGCCCGGCCGTACCACGAACGGCTTGCCGTCCGCAGCGAGGCGCCAGATCGTCTCCAGGTCGCTGTAGGTCACCCGCCCGGCGCGGTCGACCACGATGCCCCATGACGGATGCGCCGGCGCGGGGAGGGCGGCGAGGAGACAGATCATCAACATCGGGCGCATGGCGCGATTATGCCGGGTAGGGAACCTGCACGGCGCAACACTCCTTCGATGTGATCGCTGCTCTCGTTCTCCTCTTCCTCGCCGACGACCCGGCGCCGCCGAAGCCGCAGGCCGACATGGTCATCACCGTCGAGCGGCAGGCGCAGGAGAAGGACGAGGCCGCGGCGGCGGTATCGGTCCTGGAGAATGACGAGTTGCGGGCGCTGCCGGTCGAGTCGCTCTCCGAGGCGCTGGCGGTGGTGCCCGGGATCACCATGATGTTCGACAGCGGCGCGAGCGGGACGCCGATGATCACCTCCCGCGGCTTCTTCGGCGGCGGCGAAGTCGAATACGTCAAGCTCCTCGTCGATGGCGTGCCGGTCGGCGACGCGGAGTCCGGGCTCGCCGACTGGTCGCGCTTCCGCCTCGGCGACATCGAGCGCATCGAGATCGTCCACGGCCCTGGATCCGCGGCGTGGGGCGACACCGCCCTCGGCGGCGTGATCCAGCTCTTCACCCGGCGCGCGGGCAAGTCGGCCTCGGCGCGAATGACCATCGGCGGCTTCGGCACGCGCTCGGCCGAGGGGGCGTATCGCGAGGAGATCGCGCCGGGCGTGTTCCTCGGCGGGTCGGCGGATGTCGCGATGACCGATGGCTCGCGCGAGCACTCCTCGCGCCGCGACGGCGGCATCCGCCTCGCGCTCGACGCGTCGCGCTTCCGCGTGACGGCGGACCTCGCGCGGAAGGACCGCCACGAGCCCGGGCCGCTGACGTATGAGGAGATCGCCGACGACCG
>DATEOX010000612.1:0-18707 GCA_035273585.1 Thermoanaerobaculia bacterium | reverse complement strand
CATCTGCGCCCGATTCACTTCTACCACTCTCGCTTTCCGCTCGCGCTCTTCGCTCATGACCTGATCCTACGACCACTTCCACTTTTCCACAGCACGCGCCATTCCTTCACAACCTCTGAGCCCCGCAGAGGGCGAAGGATCCGTACCGATCTCGCGCCGCGCCTGAAGGTGCGGATCCTTCGGCGTCTTCGCGCTTCAGGATGACACTCGGCGTAAGATCGCCGCCGTGCGACACAAGCTCCGCACTTCCTACCCCGCCCTGTCGTCGTTCGCCACGACAGGCGGTTGAGCCTGCAAGCTGGGTCAGGATGACCTGCGCGCCGTGCTCTCCAAACTCCCCCCGCAGGAGGGGGTCGGGGATCTTGTCGTCGGTTTCGGGACGAACGACGACGCGGCGGTGCTCCGCATCAACGGCGACCAGGCCATCGCCCAGACCGTCGACTTCTTCACCCCCATCGTCGACGACCCTTTCCTCTTCGGCGCCATCGCCGCGGCGAACTCCGTCTCCGACATTTACGCCATGGGCGCCACCCCCATCCTCGGCCTGGCCATCGCCGCCTTCCCGACGGACAAGCTGCCGCTCGACGTCCTGCAGCAGATCCTCGCCGGCGGCGCGTCGAAGGCCGCCGAGGCGGGGTTCCCGGTGGCCGGCGGGCACACGATCATCGATGACGTGCCGAAGTACGGCCTCGCCGTCACGGGCGTGGTCAGCATCGACAGGCTGGTGCGCAACTCCACGGCGCGCGCGGGCGACCTGCTCTACCTCACCAAGCCGATCGGCAACGGCATCCTGATCAGCGCCCATCGCGCGCTGAGCGGCCGCCGCTTCCGCCGCGCGGCGCTGCCGGACCTCAGCGAGGCCATCCGCTGGATGACCATGCTCAACCGCGAGGCGGCGCAGGCCATGACCGCGGCCGGCGTCAGCGCGGCAACGGACGTCACCGGCTACGGCCTGGTCGGGCACCTCCTGGAGATGTGCGCCGGGGCGGGGGTGGGGGCGGAGGTGAGCGTTGGCGTCGTGCCGGTGCTCGACGGCGCGCGCGAGTACCTGGCGAAGGGGTACCGTCCGGAGGGGTCGATGCGCAACGCTGCGACCTTCCGCGGCCGGGTGAGCTTGTCCGTTGCCGAAGAAGAGTACACATTGATGTGCGACGCGCAGACGAGCGGCGGCCTGCTGATGACCGTCCCGCCCGAAAACGCGGACGCGCTCGAGGCGCGCCTCAGTCAAAGCGGCCTGTTCTATGCAAAGGTTGGAAGGATCACCGCGGAGCGGCCCGGCTCCGTCACTCTGAATCCGTAAGGAGAAGTTCGATGGCCGATGAAAAGGACGATCTCGTACAGAAGATCGAAGGCGACGGCGTCACCTGGATCGAGATCGCCAGCGCGGGGAATGAAGACGAGGCGAACCTGCTGAAGGGCTTCCTCGACAACGAAGGCATCCCGGCGCAGATCGAGAACGTCAAGTTCCACATGGAGCCGGTGAACCTCGGCAAGATGGGGGAGATCCGTATCTACGTCGGCGAAGAGGACGAGCAGCGTGCGCTCGACCTGCTCCGGGAGCGGGAAGACGCCTACGACAAGCTCGATGACGACGACGAGACGCTGGTCACGGACGACGGTGCCACGACCATCGACCCCGACGCGGTGCCGGGCGAATAAAGAATCATGAGCGAGGGACCGACGCATCAGCCGCACGAGGTGCCGGAGCCGGCGCTCTTCCCGAAGTGGGTGCCGCTGCTGATCGGCATCGTGCTCGTCGCCCTGGCCAGCCTGGCCGTCTTCACCGGCCTGCGCTACCGCACCTCGACGCTCGTCAACCTCGTCCGCCCGCGCCCGCAGCGCGCCATCCCCCGCCAGGCCCCCGCCCCTCCCGGCGAGCCGGAAGCGGGCGCCTCGCTCGTCTCCGGCGACAACGCCCCGGTGGCCAACGCGCCGGTGAACGGCCAGGCTCGGGCCGTGATCACGGGCGGGGGGGCGGAGGGGGTCGCTTCCACGGTGCGCATCTGGGCCCGTCGAGGAATGACCATCAGCGCCGTGCCGGCGGATGCGGTCGTGTACGTGAACGACGTCGCCATCGGCGAGGCCAAGCAGTTCGACGGCCCCGACGAGATCTACGACTTCCCCCAGCCCGGCAGCTACACCATCCGCCTCGTGGCTCCCGGCTACAAGGAAGCGCAATACATCGTCACCGCCGCGGACGACGCGAAGGCGGAGGTGGCGAGGATCGAGGCGAAGCTGGAGAAGGAGTGAACGAGTTGTTGGTTGTTGGTTATTAGTTGTTAGTAGATCGTCCGGCCGGGCGCCTTACTAACAACCAACAACTAACAACTAACAACCATCAATGCGCCGCCGCCTGCTGCGCTTCCTTCGCCTTCTTCGACTCGGCGATGATCTTCTCCTGCAGGTTGCGGGGGACTTCCTCGTAGTGGCTGTACTCCATGTGGAAGCTGCCGCGGCCCTGGGTGATCGAGCGTAGGGTTGAACCGTAGGTGAGCATCTCGGCCAGCGGCACGCGGGCGTGCACGGTCTGCGCGTCCTCCTCCGCGTCCACCCCCTCCACCCGCCCGCGGCGGGAGTTGAGATCGCCCATCAGGTCGCCGACGTATTCGCTCGGCGCGCTGATGTCGACATGCATGATCGGCTCGAGCAGCGTGGGGCGGGCGGCCTCCATGCCTTGCTGGAAAGCCATCGAGCCGGCGATCTTGAACGCCATTTCCGACGAGTCGACGTCGTGATACTGCCCGTCCTTGAGCCGCACCCGGAAGTCCACCACCGGGAAGCCGGCCAGGAAGCCCTTGCGCCGCGCGTCCTGAATCCCCTTCTCCACGGCCGGTATGTACTGGCGGGGGATCGAGCCGCCGAAGATCTCGTCCACGAACTCGAAGTCGCCGCCGCGCGGCAGCGGCTCGATGGTGATCTTGCAGTCGGCGAACTGGCCGTGGCCGCCGGACTGCTTCTTGTGCCGGCCGTGCGCGTCGGCCGGCTTCGTGATCGTCTCCCGGTACGGCACCTTCGGCGGATGGAGGATCACGTCGACGCCGTACTTTTTCTTGAGCTTCGAGACGACGATCTCCACGTGGAGCTGGCCCTGGCCGCTGATGAGGAACTCCTTCGTCTGCTCGTCGCGGGCGAAGCGGATGGTCGGGTCCTCTTCGATGATGCGCGCGATGGCGGTGGAGAGCTTGTCCTCGTCGCCGCGCGTCTTGGCCTCGATGGCGAACGAGATGGCCGCCTCCGGGTACGCGATGTGCCGCAGCACGATGGCGTGCTCCTTGGCCGAGAGCGTCTCGCCGGTGTGCACGTCCTTCAGCTTCGCCACCGCGCCGATGTCGCCCGCGCGGAGCTCCGGCACCGGCACCTGCTGCTTGCCCTGCACGAGTTGCAGCTTGCCGATGCGCTCCTCGTGGTCGCGCGAGGTGTTCCAGTACGTCGAGTCCGACTTGAGCGTGCCGCTGAACACGCGGAAGAGCGAGACGCGGCCGGAGAACGGATCGGAGAACGTCTTGAAGACCAGCGCGGAGGGGAACGCCTCCGGCCGGCGATCGAACGTGATCGGCTGCCCGTTGCGGTCCGTCCCCTCGATCTGCTTCACCTCGTCCGGCGACGGCAGGAGGCTGACGAACGCGTCGAGGATCGCCTGCCCGCCGATGTTGTGCGAGGACGAGGCGAGGAGCACCGGGTAGATCTGATGATGCGAGACCTCGCGGTGCAGGCCGTCCATCAGCTCTTCCTGCGAGAGGCCGCCCTGCTCGAAGAAACGCTCCATGAGCGTGTCGTCGCCCTCGGCCACCTTCTCGATGAGCTTCTCCCGCCACTCGTCCGCCTCGGCTTTGAGGTCCGCCGGGATGTCCGTCGTCTCGTACTTGCCCGAGCCGTCCGCGGCGTATTGCCAGGCCTTCATCGCCACCAGGTCGATCACGCCCTTGAAGTCCTTCTCCTCGCCGATGGGGAGCTGGATGGGGACGACGTTCTTGCCGAACTTCTTCTGCAGCCCCTCGAGGGTGCGGGCGAACGAGGAGCGCTCGCGGTCCAGCTTGTTGACGATCACGATGCGCGGGAGGTGGAACTCCTCGGCGAACTTCCACACCTTCTCCGTCGTGACCTCCACCCCTGTGACGCCGCTGACGACCACCGCGGCCGAGTCGGCCACGCGCATCGCGCTGCGCGCCTCCATGAGGAAGATGCCGAAGCCGGGCGTATCGATGAGGTTGATCTTGGTGTTCTTCCACTCCGCGTAGGCGACCGCGGCGGAGATCGAATGCTTGCGGTCGATCTCGTCCTGATCGAAGTCGGTCGTGGTCGTGCCGTCTTCGATCCTGCCCATGCGCGTGGTGGCGCCCGAGTTGAAGAGAACTTGCGAGACGAGCGTCGTCTTGCCCGTGTCGTTGTGACCCACAACAGCGACGTTGCGGATTTCCGAACCGGAGTAGACCTTCATGTTTTGACCTCGCTGGGAATTGAAAACAGGGCAGTGATCATAAATCAGTTGCTGGTTGCTAGTACGATGAGCTGCCCGGTTCACGAGGCGTACGGGACCAACGACTGCAGATGTGTTCGTCCGCTGCCCGGGCGACGCCGCATCAGACCAGCAACCAACGACCAGTAACTATTCTATGATTGCGTCGTCTATGGGGCTCCAGTGGGTTCCCGCGGAGATCAGCAGCAGGTGAAGCTTGGCCGATATGAAATCGTCCGAGAGCTTGGCAAAGGTGCGATGGGAATCGTCTACCTGGCCAAGGACCCACTGATCGGCCGCCTCGTCGCCCTCAAGACGATCCGTCCCTCTTCCCACGCCGACGACGACGAGACGAAGGAGTTCCAGCAGCGCTTCATCCGCGAGGCCCAGGCGGCCGGCATCCTCAACCATCCGGCCATCGTCACCGTGCACGACATCGGGCAGGACGAGGCCTCCGGCATGTCCTTCATCGCCATGGAGTACGTGGAGGGGTCGAACCTCAAGGAGATGCTCTCCCAGGGACGGACGCTGACCTATGAGCAGATCGGCGACATCATCGCGCAGATCGCCGACGCCCTCGACTTCGCCCACTCCAAGGGCATCATCCACCGCGACGTCAAGCCCGCGAACATCATCCTCCTCGAAGGCTACCGGGCCAAGATCACCGACTTCGGCATCGCCAAGATCGCCTCCGGCGGCGCGAACCTGACCACCACCGGCCAGTTCCTCGGCACGCCGAACTACATGGCTCCGGAGCAGATCAAAGGCGCGCCGGTCGACGGCCGCACCGACATCTTCTCCCTCGGCATCTGCCTGTATGAATGTCTGACCAGACGAAAGCCGTTCGGCGGCGACTCGCTGACGTCCATCTCCTACAAAATCGTCCACGAGTCCTTCCCCCCGCTGGGCGAGATCAACCCGCAGATCCCGGAGGCGTTCGAGGACGTCGTGGCGCTCTGCCTGGCCAAGGACCCGGCCAAGCGCTACCAGCGCGGGCGGGAGCTGGCCACCGCTCTGCGGGCGGTGATCCGCGGCGAGCGGCCGGCGCCGCGCGTCGAGCAGTTCATGGCCGACGAGACGGTCGTCACGCGCACCGACGCGCACGATCGCCTCCCGACGGTCGAGATTCCCTTCCCGCAGGCGGATGAGCCGCAGGACGCCGGCGCGGTGACGAACCGCGTCTCGGCGAAGGTCCCTCCCGCCCCGCCCTTCTCGCCGCGCGGGGAGAAGGTGGCCGGAGGCCGGGTGAGGGGTCCGTCGAAGGTGCGCGATACGCTGACGAACGTCCGCGCGCTGCCGCTCTGGCGCCAGCGCATCCGGCCCGCGGTCTTCCTCGGCATCATCGCCATCCTCGTGGCCGGCCTCCTCGGGGCGGTGGTGACGATCCAGGCGCGCCAGCCGAAGGTGCCGCCGGTCAACAAGGCCGAAGAGGCCCGGCGGGCGCGCGAGCGGCAGTTGCGCCTGGAAGGGAACGAGCTGCTCCGCCAGGGTCGCGTCACCGACGCCGCGGCGAAGTTCGAGGAGCTCAAGAGGCTCGCCCCGAGCTCGCCCGCCGTGACCACGATGGTCGAGAAGCTGAGCGCCATCCGCCAGCGGGAGGAGATCAACAAGCTCCAGCTCGCGCAGGCGCAGGCGAAGCTCGACGAAGGCATCGCCCTCTTCAACGCGCGCCGGTTCGAGGAGTCGATCCCGGTGTTCGAGGAGGCATTCCAGCTCAACCCGAACAACGAGGCGGCGGCGAACTACCTCAAGCAGGCCCAGGCCGAGCAGGTGAAGCTCGAGCAGGCGCGGCTGAAGAACCGGCAGCAACAGCAGCTCGCGCGTCAGACGGCGACGACGACCCAGGCCGTGCCTGCTGGCGGCGACGGCGGGCATCAGGCGCCGGTGCCGGTGACGCCGTCGAAGCTGACGACCATCGTGAACTCGCCGATCGCCGATGGTTACGTGCAGGTGAAGGTCGGCGGGCAGGTGATCGTGCACGAGAACCTGTTCGAGGAGCGCCGAGGTCTGTTCCGGCGGAACGCGCCGCGTCTGGTGAACGTGACGCGCGAGGTGGCGCCGGCCGATACGGAGATCGACATCTGGCTCGTCGTACCGACGCAGAAGATCAACGACCACCGCGTCATCCACCAGAACCTCCGTCCGGGCGGCGAGCACAAGCTCCTGGTCAACTACGATCCGAAGACCAAGCGGGTCGACGTCCGCTTCGAGTGACTGCCGATCGATTCGCCATCGCCGCGCGCGACGAGCTCTGGGCGCACGGCGTCCTCCTCGAGTCGCGCCTCGAGCACGGCACGGCCGTTCTCTCCGATGACGTGATCGAAGCCACGGACGCGTACGATCCCGACCTCGCCGCCGCCTGCGACGAGGAGATGGCGCGGCTCCGCGCCGCGGTTGCGTCGGTCGAGGACGCGCGCATCCGCGCCGTGGCCCGCGCCGCGTCGGACGGTGAGCGCTCCGCGACCCTGACCATCACCATGCGCGGCGTGTCCATCGTGACCACGCCCGCCGCCGCCGCCCGCGACACGGCCATGCTCCGCGCCCTGGTCGGGCGGGAGGCGGAGGAGGAGCTGTGCGAGACGCTGCCCATCGTGTGGCGCAACGGATCGGCGGCGGTGCTGCTGCACGAGGCGTTCGGGCATCCCGCGGAGCACGGGATACCCCTCACCCCGGCCCTCTCCCCGCGCGGCGGGGAGAGGGTGCTCGAAGAGCGGGTGAGGGGCGGCCCTACATGGCTTCGCGTCGAAGACATCTCCCCCCGAGGCACCGCCGACCTCCTCGCCGGCCACCGCCCTCACGCCCTCCGCCGCGCCTCGTTTCGCGATGTCCCGCTGCACCGCATGACCGCCCTCGTGGCACGGCAAGTCGATGCGCCGTTCGATGCGCCCGAGCGGCATGTCGAGGTCCACCTCGTGGCGGGCGGCACGTACGACCCGCTCACGGACGTCGTCACCATCGACGTCTCCATCGCCAACCTCGGCGGCGCGCGGCTCGCACCGTTCACGATTACCACCACGCGCGACCGCATCGCGTTTCTCGGCGCGTCGGGCGAGCCAGTGCGTTATCCGGGCGTGGTCTGCTCGCGCGAGGGGCAGGAGCTCGTGGTCGGCTCGTTCGCGCCGGTGATGATCACGGGGGCGATGTGATCTACCGCAAGCGCGGGCGCGTCGTGCGCCATGAGAACGGCGTCCTGCTGCGCATCGCCGAGGCGGGGGAGGCGGTGGAGCGTGGCGTCGCGTTCGAGTGCCGGCCGTTGCGCGAGTCCATCACGCTGCCGGAGGTCGACGTGCCGGACCTGATCGAGACGGCGAGGCAGATCCGCGAGCTGCCGGCCATCGAGCGGGTGATCATCAGCGACGGGATCGCCGAGCACGAGTACGGCGACGCGCGCTGGACGGACGAGACGCGCCGCGTGCATGTGGCCATCGCGGCGCATGGCACTCGCGCGGTGCTCGACTTCGCGACTTTTGATGTTGCGAAGGTCGCGCGCGTGGCGGAGGTGCTCGCGCGTGGCGTGCGCGAGGCGGCGCCGCCGGAGCGGATCCGAGTCGCGCCGCACGTGACCGCTGCGCTGCTGCCGTCGCTCATCGGCATGATCGAGATCGACCAGGCGGCGGAAGGGGTCGACGGTAATGGACAGCCGATCGAGGCCGTCCAAGTGACGAACGGCATGCAGTGGCCGAACTGGTATCGGCCGAGCTATCGCATCCGGCCGCTCCCGATGCCGTTCCATCTGCGCGCGCGGCCGTTCGGCATCATCGACGACGCGGCGCCGGAGGCCATCGCCCTCGTAGGCACGCGGCGCGTCCTGCTCGAGGATGGCTCCGTGGTGGCGATCCGGCTGGATCGGGTGCACGCGGTGGGGAAACCGGACGGCTGGTACCCCTATGGAGCCGGATCGTTCGGCGCGGAGCTGATGCTTTAGAATCGCGCTGGCTCTCATGGCCACCTCCATCAAACAGATCGAGTTCCTGGCGCGGGCGATCGTCAACCGCCTCGAGGACCGGGGACTGGTCGAGTTCGTCGACGCCGAGGCCGGGATCCAGAACGTGGCCCGGACGCTGGGGGAGAGCTTCGCCGCGGTCGATGCCATCGAGCAGGAGGCGCGCCTCCGCCTCGGGCGCACGATCGCCGACCGCGATCCGTCCGACGGCGAGCTGGCGGAGGAAATGCGGCGGGTGGCCGCCGAGCGCAACGTGATGCTGTGAGTGTCATCCTGAGCCCCGCAGAGGGCGAAGGATCTTCCGGCAAGTGCGAGGAGATCCTTCGGCGTCTCCGCGCCTCAGGATGACACGGTGTGGTAGCTTTCGCCCCCGATGGCCATCCTCGACCAGCACCTCGAAGAGCTCGAGCGCCGCAAGCGCGAGAGCGAGCTCGGTGGCGGGCAGCCGCGCATCGACCGGCAGCACAACGAGGGGAAGCTCACCGCCCGCGAGCGCGTCTCCCTCCTCTTCGATCCCGGCTCGTTCCAGGAGCTCGACCAGCTCGTCGTCCACCGCTCCACCGACTTCGGGATGGAGAAGCAGCGCGTGCCGGGCGACGGCGTGGTCACCGGCTACGGCACGATCAACGGCCGCCTCGTCTACGCCTTCGCCCAGGACTTCACCGTCTTCGGCGGCTCGCTCTCCGAGACCCACGCGGCGAAGATCGTGAAGATCATGGACATGGCCGTGAAGAACGGCGCGCCGCTGGTCGGCCTCAACGACTCCGGCGGCGCGCGCATTCAGGAGGGGGTCGTCTCCCTCGGCGGCTACGCGGACATCTTCCTGCGCAACACCCTGGCCTCGGGAGTCGTCCCCCAGATCTCCGCCATCATGGGGCCGTGCGCGGGCGGCGCCGTCTACTCGCCCGCCATCACCGACTTCATCCTGATGGTGAAGAAGACGAGTTACATGTTCGTCACCGGCCCGGACGTCATCAAGACCGTGACCCACGAGGAAGTGACGAAGGAGAAGCTCGGCGGCGCCGACACGCACAACCAGATCTCCGGCGTCGCGCACTTCGCCGCCGACTCCGACGAAGACTGCCTGGCTACCATCCGCGAGCTGCTGTCGTACATGCCGTCGAACAACATGGAGGATCCGCCGCGGGCGCAGACGCGCGACGACATCAACCGCGAGGACCGCAACCTCGACGGTTTCATCCCCGAGAACCCGAACCAGCCGTACGACGTCCGGGAGCTGATCCAGACCATGGCCGACGAGGGCCACTTCCTCGAGGTCCACCAGCACTTCGCCCGCAACCTCGTCGTAGGCTTCATCCGCCTCAACGGCTACCCGGTGGGCGTCGTGGCCAACCAGCCGGCGTTCCTCGCCGGTGTGCTGGACATCAATGCCTCACGCAAGGGGGCGCGCTTCGTCCGCTTCTGCGACGGCTTCAACATCCCGCTCCTCGTGCTCGAAGACGTGCCGGGCTTCCTGCCGGGCACCGATCAGGAGCTGGGCGGCATCATCATTCATGGCGCGAAGCTGCTGTACGCGCTGGCCGAGGCGACGGTGCCGAAGATCACGGTGATCACGCGCAAGGCCTACGGCGGCGCGTATTGCGTGATGAACTCGAAGCACATCCGCGCCGATATGAACTTCGCGTATCCGACCGCGGAGATCGCCGTGATGGGCGCCGAGGGGGCGGTGAACATTCTTTACAGAGGCGCGGAGGATCGCGCGGCGAAGGTCGCGGAGTACAAGGAGAAGTTCGCCAACCCGTACATCGCCGCAGAGCGGGGATACGTCGACGAGATCATCGAGCCGCGCTTCACCCGCCGCAAGCTGATCACCGCCTTCGCCATGCTCCGCAACAAGCGCGACAAGAATCCGCCGAAGAAGCACGGAAACATTCCGCTGTGACTTCGCTGCGCTCCGTCACAGCGGGATTGAGGATGAAGGATTGAGGATTGAGGATGACCCGACCCCGTAGACAGTCCTCAATTCTCAATCCTCAATCCTCAATCCTTTCCCTCGTCCTGATCGCGCTCCTCGCCGCCTGCGGCAAACACGAGCCAAAGAAATACAACGTCCTCCTCATCACCCTCGACACCTTCCGCGCCGACCGCCTCGGCAAGTTGACGCCGAACCTGTCGGCCCTCGATGGCGTCCGCTTCGCGAACGCCCAGTCCCCCGTCCCCCTCACCCTCCCCGCGCATGCGTCGCTGCTGTCAGGCGAGCTGCCGGTGCGCCACGGTGTGCGCAACAACGGCGTGGCGTCGTTCCCCGCCGATCGGGAGACGCTGGCAACGCTGCTCTCGCACGGCGGGTATCGCACCGGCGCGTTCGTCAGCGCGTTCGTGCTCGATCACCGCTTCGGCCTCGACCGCGGCTTCGACACCTACGACGACGCCATCGAGCGCGACCCGAACGCCACATCTTCTTTCGATGCCGAGCGGCGCGGCGCCGACACGGTCGACCGCGCGCTCGCCTGGCTCCGCGGCAGCGGTGACGGACGCCCGTTCTTCGCCTGGGTTCACCTCTACGACGCCCACGCCCCCTACGCCCCTCCCGCCCCCCTCCCGCCTACGTACGACGGCGAGATCGCGTACGTCGACGCGCAGGTTGGCCGGCTCCTCGGCGCGATCGACCGCGCCAGCACGATCGTGGTCGTCGCCGGCGATCACGGCGAGGCGCTCGGCGAGCACGGCGAGCTGACTCACGGCCTCCTTCTTTATGAGCCGACGCTGCGCGTGCCGTGGATCATCGCCGGGCCGGAGGTGAAGGGCCGCAGCGTCGCCGAGCCGGTGAGCTCCGTCGACCTCGCGCCGACCGTCGCCGCGCTGGCCGGCGTCGAGATGAAGCAGAGCGATGGCCGCGACCTGTCCAAGGCGCTCATCAAAGGCGATGATCCGCCGCCCGCCGACCTCTACGCGGAGACCGAATACCCGGTCATCTTCGGCTGGAGCGACCTCTCCGCGATGCGGCGCGGGGCGATGAAGCTGATCTCGTCGCCGAAGTCGGAGTTGTACGACGTCGCGCATGATCCGGGCGAGACGCGCAACGTTCTCAATGATGAGCGGCGCTCGTATCGCGACCTCACCGCGCGACTGGAAAAAGTCCGCGCCACCGCCGCCCCCACCGCCCGCCCCTCCGCCCTCGACGCCGAGGCGCGGGCGAAGCTGGCCAGCCTCGGATATGTCGCGCCGCCCGCACTGGCCACGCCGCAGACGGGCCCGCGTCCGGCGCCCGCGGAGATGGCGCCGCTCTTCCGCGCGTTCGAAGAGGCGACGTGGGCCACGAACGAAGGCCGCCTCGGGGACGCGATCGCCATGCTGCGCCCGATCGTCGAGCGCGATCCGCGCAATCCGGTGTTCCGCGCTTCGCTGGCCCGAGCGCTGCGGCAGAAGGGCGATCTCGGCGCTGCCATCCAGCTCTATCAGGAAGCGGTGGCCATGAACCCCGATGATCCGGAGACCTGGTACAACCTCGCCGTCACGCTGCAGGAGGCGGGGCGGACGCGGGAGGGGGGAATCGCCATCCGCGAGGCCATCCGGCGCGATCCGAAGCGCCCTGAGGCGCACAACGCGCTGGGGATCGCCTACTCGACGGAGGGGAACATGCCGGCCGCCGAGGCGGAGTTCGTCAAAGCCATCGAGATCGATCCGCGCGATGCGCGCGCGTTCAACAACCTCGGGAACGTGCTGCGGGCGGCGGGGCGGGCGGACGATGCGGCGAAGGCGTACGAGCAGGCGCTGGCCGTATCGCCGAATTACGTCGACGCGCTGAACGGCCTCGGCGTGCTGGAGGTGCAGCGCGACCGGCCGCGCATCGCGCTGCGGCATTTCGACCGCGCGCTGCAGCTCGCGCCGCACTTTTACGAGGCGCAACTGAACCGCGGCATCGCGTTGCAGTTGGCCGGAGATCGGGCCGAAGCGGTGAAGCAGTTCCAGGCGCTCCTCGCGGAGCTTCCGCGGGATACCGTTTTCGATCCCCAGCGCCGCGCGGCGACGCAGCTTCTGAGCGCGCTGGAGCGGCAGCGGGGGTGAATGGCGGACCAGGTGGGGTGAACCGGGGGGCGAACGCCAGCTCGGCTGGCGCGAAACCGTTCGGCCTGCGAAATGTTGCGCGGGGGCCTGTTCCGGCCGCCTCGTTTTGTCTTATAGTGAGCGCCAAATTCGCTCCGTCATTTATTCAAATTTACGAGGAGGCCCAGGATGCCCAGTCGTACACGATCGCTATTCGTGCTCCTATTGCTCCTATCCTTCGTAGTTGCCACCGCTGCATTCGCCCAGTCCAGCAGCGGCAGTCTCACCGGCCACGTCACGGACGAGACGGGGGCGGCGCTCCCGGGCGTCTCCGTCACGGCCACGAATGACGCCACCGGTTTCAATCGCACCGTGGTCACCGAGTCGGACGGCACGTACCGCTTCGGATCGCTGCCTCCGGGCACGTACACGGTCGTCACCGACCTCTCCGGCTTCGCCTCCGTCACGACCAAGAACGTGCAGGTGAACGTCGCGACCGAGCGGACGCTCAACACGCAGCTCAGGCAGGCCGCGGTGAAGGAGCAGATCACGGTCACGGCCGAGGCCCCGCTCGTGGCCACCTCGCCGAGCGTCGGCACCGTGGTCAGCCAGCAGGAGCTCGAGAACCTGCCGCTCAACGGCCGGCAGTTCGCGAACCTCGGCTCGCTCGCGCCCGGAACGTCGCTCTCGGTCAACGCCGATCCGACCAAGCCCGGCCAGCTCACCATCGCCCTCAACGGCGGCAGCGGCCGCAACGTCAACTTCCTGATCGACGGCGGCGACAACACCGACGACACGATCGGCGGCGCGCTGCAGAACTTCAACATCGAGGCCGTCCAGGAGTTCAAGATCCAGACGATGCAGTACAAGGCCGAGTACGGCCGCTCGTCCGGCGGCGTGCTGAGCGTCGTCACCAAGACCGGCACGAACGACCTGCAGGGCAGCGTCTACGAGTTCTACCGCTCCAAGGGCCTGAACTCCGAGTCGTTCGCCGAGGAGCAGGCGGGCGGGAAGGGCGACTATCGCCGCGACCAGTACGGCGCCTCCATCGGCGGCCCGATCGTCCGCGACCGCGCCCACTTCTTCGCCACCTACGAGAAGACCAAGCGCAACACCAGCTACACCGTCAACACGCCGCTCCTCCCGACGTTCAACGGCCAGACCATCGGTCTGCCGTTCGAGGATCAACTGGCGACGGCCAAGGCCTCGACCGACCTCACGCCGAAGCAGTTCCTCCAGGTCCGCTACGGCTACCAGAAGAACACCGACAAGTACGGCGCCAGCCCGCTGACCGCGCCGAGCTCCCTCGGCACGACCACCAACAAGTACTGGTCCCTGCTCGGCGGCCACACCTGGCAGCTCGCCAATGACCGCCTGAACGAGTTCGTCGTCCAGCGCACCGACTTCAAGAACCTCATCTCCGCCGACTCGCAGGACCCGTTCATCTACTTCCCGTCCGGCGCGAAGAGCGGCCAGAGCCCGAACACGCCGCAGTCGACGCTGCAGAAGAAGACTCAGTTGAAGGACGACTTCTCCTGGTCGTCGCAGCTCTTCTCCGTCCGCAATGACTGGAAGGTCGGCGTCAACTACATCGACGAGCCGACGCTCGCCGGCGACTTCACCATCGGCACCACGGGCCAGTTCAACCTGCTCGAGGACAAGATCGGCTCGCCCGTCGGCAGCATCCTCTACAACGGCGGGTTCTCCGGCGTCGACACCCCCATCAAGCAGTACAACATCTACGGGCAGGACGACATCAGCATCAACCCCCGCCTGACGGTGAACGTCGGCCTGCGCTATGACCTCTGGACGGGGTACGACATCAATCAGTCGCTGAACCCGAACCTCGCGCTCGTGCAGCAGCTTGCCGACAGCGGCCGCTACACCGAGAGCTACATCCAGGACTTCAAGAACGGCGGCGGCACGCAGTTGTCGAACGACAAGAACAACTGGAGCCCGCGCCTCGGCTTCACGTACGACCTCTCCGGCACGGCCAAGAACATCCTGCGCGGCGGCGTCGGCCGGTACTACGACTTCCCGTACACCAACGCCACGATCCTCTTCCCGGCCAGCGCCGTGCAGTCGCTGTTCGGACCGGTCTACATCTACGACGATCCGAAGGGCATCCGGAACCCGAACGGCACCTTCTTCCAGCCGGGACAGCCGCTTCCGCCGAACCAGATCTCGGGCAACCTGTCGGACCGCACCACGCGCGAGCTGGCCTCGCCGACCCTGCGCGCGCCGTACTCGGACCAGCTCTCGCTCGGCTACTCGACGCAGATCGCCGACTCCCTCGGCCTGAATTTCGAGGTGGTCAGCATCCGCTACAAGGACATCCCGTTCCGCTTCCGGGCGAACCCGATCGACCCGGCCACCGGCAAGCGCCGTTTCGCGCCGGTCGCCCCGACGAACTTCCGCATCTGGTACGGCAAGGGTCACGCGGAGTATGACGGCGTGAACCTCGGCTTCCGCTCCCGCATCGGCTCGCGCTTCGAGGCGCAGGGCTTCTACACGCTGTCCCGCGCCGAGGGGAACATCCTGGCCGGCGCTGACGAGTTCCGCGTGGTCGACGCCGGCTTCCAGCCGGACGTCCTCCGCGACGCGAGCGTCAATCCGCTCGATCCGGACTGCGACGCCTGCAACGGCCCGCTCGACACCGACGCGCGTCACCGCGTCACGCTGAGCACGGTCTACCGCGCGCCGCTGGGCATCAACCTCTCCGGCATCCTCCGCTGGCGCTCCGCCCTGCCGTACACGGTATTCGCCAATGGTGACCCGAACGGCGACGGCATCGCGGCGGACCTCGCGCCGGGCCACCACGTGAACGACCAGCGCGGCGCCTCGTTCTCGCAGGTCGACCTGCGCGTGTCGAAGGACTTCCGCTTCGGCGGCCGCTACGGCCTCGAAGGGATCGCCGAGGTGTTCAACCTCTTCAACTCGAAGAACCCGGCGGGCTTCGACCGCACCGGCACGGCGAACTTCCACGCCGGCGACCCGGGCCAGGGTGACCAGCGGGTCATTCAGCTCGGGCTGCGGGCGCGTTTCTAGCTTTTACGGTTTCGTTGATGAGGCCGCCGGCATTGCGCCGGCGGCCTTTTTCGTTCTAGGACGAAAGCTCACAGCTCACAGCTCACAGCTCACAGTTCACAGGCCACGGCCCGGGCTCATGCTCGATGCCGCTCGGTTCTCCCTGTGAGCTGTGAGCTGTGAACTGTGAGCTTCGTCCCGGAATACCCTTGCACCCACGCGGGTTAGCGCCCAAGCCACCAAGCTTTCCCTTGCGGATACCGCTGTGTCCGTGCTAGAAAGCGGGGCTCATTTTCGGAGGTTCTTCGTGTACGCCATCATTCGTTCGGGTGGAAAGCAGTATCGGGTAGCTGAAGGCCAGACGGTCCGCGTGGAGCGCGACGTCCTCGGCGGGGCCGATCAGGACAAAGTCACGTTCAACGAGGTGCTGCTGGTCGGAGGCGACAACCCGCAGGTCGGTACTCCGACGGTGAGCGGCGCCTCGGTCGTGGCCACGGTGGTCCGCGAGGCGCGCGGCGAGAAGATCATCGTCTTCAAGAAGAAGCGCCGGAAGAATCACACCAAGCGGAAGCACGGTCACCGCCAGGACCTCGTCGAGCTCCGCATCGACAGCATCAGCGTCTAACCGGGATCAGGGAGGCTCACCATGGCTCATAAAAAGGGACAGGGCTCTTCGCGCAACGGCCGCGACTCGCAGCCCAAGATGCTCGGCGTCAAGCGCTTCGCCGGCCAGTTCGTCACCGGCGGCTCCATCCTCGTCCGCCAGCGCGGCACGCGCTTCTACCCCGGCGTCAACGTCGGGATCGGCCGCGACCACACGCTTTTCGCCAAGATCGACGGTATCGTGCAGTTCCACGACAAAGGCGAGCGCGGCCGCTATATCAGCGTGACCCCCGCCGCCGAGTAACGCGACTCTTCGGAACACCTCGACTGGGCCGGCTGAGAGCCGGCCCTACATTTTTTACCCCTCTGGAACGTCCTTGGCAGTACAACCATCATGATGTTCATCGATCAGGCGACCATCCGCGTCAAGGCCGGCGACGGCGGCAGCGGATGCGTGGCCTTCCGCCGGGAGAAATTCGTCCCCAAGGGCGGCCCCTCCGGCGGTGACGGCGGCGCGGGCGGCTCGGTCTGGATCGTGGCCAGCAAGCGGCTCAACACCCTCTACCACCTGCAGTTCCAGCGGGAGTGGAAGGGCGGCCGCGGCGAGCACGGCATGGGCTCGAACTGCTCCGGCCAGCACGGCACCGACGCCGTCATCGAGCTCCCCATCGGCTCCGTCGTCCGGGACAAGGAGACGGGCGATCTGATCGCCGACCTGACCCACGACGGTGAGCGCGTCCTGGTGGCCAAGGGCGGTCGCGGCGGCCAGGGCAACCAGCACTTTGCGACGGCCACGCGCCAGGCGCCGCGTTTCGCCCAGCCCGGCGAGGAAGGGGAGGAGCGCCAGCTCTTCATCGAGCTGAAGCTGATCGCCGACGCCGGCATCGTCGGCCTCCCAAACGCCGGCAAGTCGACCCTCATCTCCGTGATCAGCGCCGCCAAGCCGAAGATCGCCGACTATCCGTTCACGACCCTCGTCCCGAACCTCGGCGTGGTCAAGGCGGATGACGACCAGACCTTCGTCGTGGCCGACATCCCCGGCCTCATCGAAGGGGCCCACGAGGGCCACGGCCTGGGCGACCAGTTCCTGCGCCACGTCGAGCGCTGCTCCGTCCTCGTTCATCTCGTCGATCTGTCGACCGACGAGCATCCGGACCAGGACGCGGAAGTGATCGCCCGCGAGCTCGAGCTGTACTCGGCCACGCTGGCCCAGAAGCCGCGCATCGTCGTCGGCTCCAAGCTCGACTCGGCCATCGAGGGCAACTCGAAGAAGCTCCGCGCCTACGCCGAAAAGCACGGTTTCGCCTATCACGAGATCTCGGCGGTGGTGGGCGACGGCGTGCGCGAGCTCGTGCGGATGCTCGCCCGGGTCGTGCGGCAGCATGCGGACGAGCGTGTCATCCTGAGCCGCGAAGACGGCGAAGGATCTGCCCATGAGCAGGAGATCCTTCGCTCCGCTCAGGATGACATCCCGGCACAACGATGAAGATCGGACTCTGCGGCGGGACCTTCGACCCTTTCCATCGCGGCCATCTCGACCCGATCCTCGCCGTGCGCGGCTCCATGGAGTGGGACCAGGTCGTCTACATCCCCGCTTACATGCAGCCCTTCAAGCGCGAGCAGGCCACCGTCTCCGGCCATCACCGCTTCGCCATGGTGGCCATGGCGACGATCGACCAGGACGGCCTCTTCGCCTCGCCCATCGAGTTGGAGAGGGGAGCGGTGTCGTACACGGTCGAGACGCTGGAGGAGATCCGCCGTCTCTATCCGGATGACACCCTCGACTGGATCATCGGCGACGACAACCTGCCCCGTCTGGAGGAGTGGAAGTCGCTCGACCGCATCCTGGAGCTGGCCAACTTCGCCGTGCTCACCCGCGGCGGCGCCCAGGCGCCGGCTTCGATGCGCGCCCGCATGACGGAGCCGCGCAACAGACCAAAGTGCGGGGCCGTCGTTTTCGCCGAGAACACGACCGTGCCGGTGTCGTCAACGGAGATTCGCAGAAGGATCCGCGCCGGAGAATCGATCGATGGACTGGTCGATCCGCGCGTCGCGCGTTACATTCATCACTACGCACTCTATGAGGGGAGCCCCGCGTGAACGACTCGATTGAAAGCCGCGTCCGACTTGCCGTCGCGGCAGCCCTGGACAAGAAGGCGTTCGATCTGGACGTCCTGTCGGTCGGTGAGCTGACATCGATCGCCGACTACTTCATCATCACCTCCGCGAACTCGGAGCGGCAGGCACAGGCCATCGCCGACAACGTCCTGAGCCAGCTCCGCGACGAGCTGAAGGTCAAGCCGCTGCTGGTGGAGGGGACGACGCCGGGCCGCTGGATCCTCATCGACTTCGGCGACTTCATCGTGCACATCTTCACCGAGGACGTGCGCCGCTTCTACGGCCTGGAGCGACTCTGGGGCGATGCGCCGAACGTCACCGCGGAGTACGCCGAGGGGGCCGAGAGGCCGCGGGATGCCCGGCTCAAGAAGACGTCGTGAACTGACGCGCGCGGTCCGCACGAGGTGCCCCGCCATGCGCGCGCTCCTCGACACGGTCGAGAAAGCGCTCGACCACGACGTGAACATCCTCATCCTCGGCGAGAGCGGCTCCGGCAAGGGCTGGCTCGCCGAGACCATCCATCGCTACGGCAGCCGCCGCGACGAGCCGTTC
>DATEOX010000611.1:0-5212 GCA_035273585.1 Thermoanaerobaculia bacterium | reverse complement strand
AGTTCGAGGTGCCGGCGGCTTCCGCTCCGCGCGCGTCGGCGCTGCTGCTCACCAGCCGCATCGACACGCTGGAGAACCAGCAGCCGTTCGATCCCTTCACCTTCGTCGCCACGCGCTACGCGGTGAAGGCGGACCGGAAGTTCCGCGCCGACGACAAGATCGGCTTCTTCACCGTCATCGCCAACCCGACGGCGAATCCTGATCCGTCGATGACCATGAAGATGACGTTCACCAAGGACGGCCAGCCGTCGTTCAAGACGCCCGCCGAGCCGGTGCAGGCCACGCAGACCGGTCCGCACACGTACCTCGTCGGGAACCAGTTCGAGGCCGGCACGTTCAAGCCCGGCCACTACACGATGGAAGTGCTGATCCGCGACCTGAAGGCGGATCAGGCCACCACCCAGCCGTACGTGCTGAAGACGGACTTCGACGTTTTGCCGTGAACCCCTCATCCGCCCTTCGGGCACCTTCTCCCCGCGGCGCGGGGAGAAGGGCCGTGGGTCACTCCGCCAGCAGCCAGGCCAAGGCCGCGATCGCCGCCGTGTCCTGCGCGAGCTCCTTCGGGTCGACCTTGTCCAGCGTGTCGGCCGGCGTGTGGTGGTAGTCGAAGTAATGCCGCGCGTCCGGCACGAATCCGTAGCCCGGCACGCCCGCCTCGACGAGGAACGACGTGTCGGCGCCGGTCTCCGGCGTCGACTCGAACTTGTGGGCGCCCACCCGTCCCAGCACCTTCGTCCGCCCCTCCAGCTCCGCGAGCGCATCGCCCTTGAGCGAGGTGCGGAAGCCGGTCGGCGCCGCGGCGCCTGCGTCGGTCTCGATGGCTGCGACGTGCTTCTCGTTCTTGTGCGCGGCAAAGTACGCGCGGCCGCCGCGGAGGCCGTTCTCCTCGTTCATGAAGAGGACGGCGCGGATGGTGCGCCGCGGCTTCAGCCCCAGCTCCTTCATCAGGCGCATCGTCTCCATGACCATGGCCACGCCCGAGCCGTCGTCGATGGCTCCGGTGCCGAGGTCCCATGAGTCGAGGTGCGCGCCGATGAGGACGATCTCCTCGGGCCTCTCCGTGCCGCGGATCTCCGCCACGACGTTCGCCGACTGGACGTCCGGCAGCGTCTTCGGCGTCAGGGTGAGGTGCATGCGCACCCGCTCCCCCTTCGCCAGCAGGCGATGGACGAGCATCGAGTCTTCCATGGTCATGGCCGCGGCGGGGATGCGAGGCAGCTTCTCGTCGTAGCGGAGCGAGCCGGTGTGCGGCGTGCGCAGCGAGGCGGAGCCGACGGAGCGGATGAGCGCCGCCACGGCGCCGTACTCCGCGGCCCGGCTCGCGCCGCGGCCGCGATACTCGACCGCCTCGCGGTAGGCATCGAAGGCGCGGCCGTTGCGCACCATGTCCATGTCCATCGGGTTGTCGTAGACGACGATCTTGCCCTTCACCTTCGTGCCGAGGGCCTTCAGCTCGTCGTAATTCGCGACCTCGATCAGGTCGGCGGTGATGCCCGCGGCCGGCGTGGCCACGCTGCCGCCGAGGGCGGTGAGGACGATGCGCTGGTCGTTGTGCGAGACGAGCGTGGCGCGCTCGACTCCCCGCACCCAGTGCGGCACCTTGACCGGCTCGTTGCGCACGTCGATGCCCCACGCTTTGAACTGCTGCGTGGCCCACTTCACCGCGAGCTCCGCGCCGCGCGAGCCGGAGAGGCGCGCGCCGATGTTGTCGGTCAGATGGGCGAGCGTGTCGTAGGCGCGGGTGTCGTCGAGCGCGCGGCTGACGAGGCGGTCGGCCTCGGCAGAGGCGAGAGTTGCTGGTTGCTCGTTGCCGGCTACTTGTGCCTCGGCGTCTCTACCAGCAATCAGTAACCAGCAACCAGCAACGAGTGCGGTGAGCGGCATTCTCAAACGTCAGATCTCCTCGGTATCGATCTGCGCCCGCTGCAGCGCGCCGCTGTAATCGACGTAGATCGACTTCCACTCGCTGAACACGTCGATCCCGGCGATGCCCGCCTCGCGGTGGCCGTTGCCGGTCTGCTTCGTGCCGCCGAACGGGAGATGCACCTCCGCGCCGATGGTCGGCGCGTTCACGTAGAAGATGCCGGTGTACATGTCCCGCATGGCCACGAAGGCGTTGTTGATGTCCCGCGTGTAGATGGACGACGACAGCCCGTACTTCACCCCGTTGCCGATGGCGATCGCCTCTTCCAGAGACTGGCACTGCATCACCGCCGTCACCGGCCCGAAGATCTCCTCCTGGGCGATGCGCATGTCCGGCTTCACGCCGGCGAACACCGTCGCCTCGTGGAAGTAGCCGTTCGCGTAGGCGCCGTCCGTCAGGGCGGAGCCGCCGGCGACGACCTGCGCGCCTTCGTCCTTGCCGATCTGCACGTACTTTTCGACCGTCTTGATCTGCGAGGCGGAGACGTTCGGGCCCATGTCCGTCCGCTCGTCGAGGCCGTCGCCGACGCGCAGCTTCTTCGCCCGCGCGGCGAGCTTCTCCACGAACTCGTCGTAGATCTTCTTGTGCGCGACGATGCGCGAGGCGGCGGTGCAGCGCTGCCCGGCCGTGCCGAAGGCGCCCCACAGCGCGCCGTCGACGGCCAGGTCAACGTCCGCGTCGTCCATGACCATGATGATGTTCTTGCCGCCCATCTCCAGGTGGACGTGCTTGAACTGCGGCGCGCAGGCGACGGAGATGTCCCGCCCCACGTCCGTCGAGCCGGTGAACGAGATCACCGCCACCTTCGGATGCTTCAGCATCGGCTCGCCCACTTCACGGCCGCCGCCCGTCACCACGTTCCACACGCCCTTCGGCAGCCCCGCCTCCTCGAACGCCTCGGCGAGCATGATCACCGAGAGCGGCGTGAGCGAGGCGGGCTTGATCACCACCGTGTTGCCGCAGATCAGCGCGGCCATCCCCTTCCAGGCCGGGATGGCCATCGGAAAGTTCCACGGCGTGATGAGGCCCGCCACGCCGAGGGGCATACGCACGGCCATGTTGAACTTGTTGGGGAGCTCGCTCGGGGTGGTCACGCCGTGCAGGCGGCGCCCTTCGCCGGCCATGAGGAAGGCCATGTCGATCGCTTCCTGCACGTCGCCGCGCGTCTCCTGCAGCACTTTGCCCATCTCGCGCGTCATCTCCCGCGCGATCTTTTCCTTGTCGCGCTTGAGGATGTCGCCGACGCGGTAGAGATACTCGGCGCGCTTCGGCGCGGGGGTGAGTCGCCAGGCATGGAAGGCGCGGTCCGCGGCGTCGACGGCGGCGCCCAAATCGTCGGCGTTCGACTCGGCGAACGTGCCGATGAGATCCTCGCGGTTCGCGGGGTTGCGGTTCTCGAATGTCTTCCCGCTCGAGGACGGCACCCAGCGGCCGTCGATGTAGTTGTGGTAGTCGCGTGTTTCGCGCAGACCTTGAGCGGACGTGGTCGATTGCATTGCGGTGGACATGGTTACCTCCGGAGGGTTAATGAACGATGAACGAGGAAGGATGAACGATGAACAAAGGCATGCCGTGCCCCTCGTTCATCGTTCATCCTTCCTCGTTCATCGTTCTAGTTGCGGTGCTGTCTCGCGGGACCGTGATTGTTGTTCTGATCGCGCTCCGAGCTCGGCTTGGTCGATCCCATGTCGACGTTGCCACGGAAGCGGGCCCCCTCGGCCACGATGATCTTGGGCGCCTTGATGTTGCCGTCGACGGTCGCCGTGGTGACGAGCTCGACGCGGTCATCGGCGGAGATGTCGCCCGTCAGGCGCCCCTCGACCGTGACGTTCTTGGCGTGGACCGTGGCCTCCACCCGCGCCTGCGTGCCGACGCGGAGGTCGCCGGAGAGGTTGATCTTGCCCCGGATCGTCCCCTCCACGATGACCGGCTCGGAGCCGGTGACCGTCCCCTCGATGATGACATTCGGACCGAAGAAGGTGCCGCTCGGCACCGGTGTTCCATCGCCGCTGCGCGGCTGCGGACGGGGCGGGTTGGGGTCTTTGCCGGATGAGAAAAGCGCCATGGGGGCCGAAGCATAGCACCGGGCACGGCCCGGCGCGCTAGTTGGCATAGCCCGTACGGACGTGAGGCTCCTCCGTGGTGACAGTGTCGTTTTGCAACGATTGGTGTCAGTCTTGCGCTGCAGATCCGAGGTAGGAGCCTCACGTCCGGACGGGCTACGCCAACTAGCGCACCGGCCCGTGGCCGGTTCAACGGAACCTGAGCTTACTCGTAGAGGCAGTGGGAGTTCTGAGAGTGCGGAAAACGACGGCAGTCCTTCTCGCGGCGGCCTTCCTCGCCTGTCGCAGCGGCAGCAAGAAAAACGAATACAAGACCGAAAAGGCGGACCGGGGCAACATCACGACGACGGTCACGGCGACGGGCACCGCCTCGGCCGTGACCACGGTGCAGATCGGCAGCCAGGTCTCGGGCGTGATCGCCCACCTCTACGCCGACTTCAACAGCCGGGTGGCGAAGGGGCAGCTCCTGGCCGAGCTCGATCCCACGCCGTTCCAGGCCCAGGTCGAGCAGCGCCAGGCGGACGTCACCAAGTCGCGGGTCGAGGCGGCGAACGCGAAGATCACTTACGAGCGGCAGCGGCGCCTCGTCGGCGCCGGCCTCGCCGCCCAGGCCGACCTCGACGCGGCGCGCGCCCAGTACGAGGCGGCCAACGCGCAGGTGCAGCAGTCCAATGCCGCCCTTTCCCAGGCCACCACGAACCTCCGCTACACGAAGATCATCTCCCCCATCGACGGCGTCGTCGTCGACCGCCAGTACGACGTCGGGCAGACGGTGGCCGCCTCGTTCCAGGCCCCGACGCTCTTTTCCATCGCCCAGGACCTGACCAAGATGCAGGTGCAGGCGGACGTCGACCAGTCGGACATCGGCCGCGTGCAGGTCGGCCAGCCGGCGCGCTTCACCGTCGATGCCTACCCCGACGAGGAGTTCCGCGGCCGCATTTCCCAGATCCGCCTCAACGCCCAGGTCAACCAGAACGTGGTCAGCTATCCGGTGATCATCGAGGTGGCGAACCCCGGCGAGCGCCTCCGCCCGAAGATGACGGCGAACGTGACGATCGATGTCGCGCAGGTGGGCAACGTCCTGCGCATCCCGAACGCCGCGCTCCGCTTCAAACCGGCCGATCCGAAGGATGTCGCGGGCGGCGAGAAGGTGGCGACGAGCACCGCGGCGTCGGAGAGCGGCGGCGGCGCGCCGCAGGGCGAGGAGCGCGCCGCGGCGCAGATG
>DATEOX010000610.1:0-2441 GCA_035273585.1 Thermoanaerobaculia bacterium | reverse complement strand
CTGACCAAGCAGGCGCACAAGGTCCTCAAGCCGGGGCAGGACGCGCCGCCGGTCGCCATCTACGACACCGACGCCTCGGTCGACGACGTGGCCAACTTCTACGTGAAGTCGTACGGCTATCCGGGCATCGCCCCCGACGCTACGAACAACATGAGCGCGGCCAAGCCCCCTGCCTATCGCCGCACCGGCGACCTCGGAACGGACAACGCCGGCGCCCAGCCGCTCTTCGAGAAGCTCGGCGTGAAGCCGGACGTGACGAAGGCGAAAGGCCAGTACCAGGCGGTGGAGATCCAGCCCAAGCCCAACCGCCCGCGGGTGACCATCCAGCGGCCGTACTTTGACGTGACCACGTCGCAGGTGGTGGACCGGACCCTCATCCTGATGGCGCGCTGATGCCCACCGCGCTGATCGCCGGCCTCGGCCTGATCGGAGGCTCGATCGGCATCGCGCTCCGGGGGCGGGGGTGGTTTGTCTCGTACCTCGATCCGTACGTCGAGGATCCGCTGGACGCCGCGGACGAGCGCGTGCATGCGATCGGCGATGCAGACCTGGTGATCCTCGCCACCCCGGTGGATGTGGCGCTCAGGTTGATGGCGAGCGGGCGAGACGCCCGCCAGCCGTCGGGCGTCTCGCCCGGCGGCGTGAACGCTACGGCGGCACGAGACGTGCCGCCGCTGGCGGGTGGGACGCCCGCTCGCCGCACCACCTCCGTCTGCAGCGTGATGCAGCCGCTGCGCGCCATCGCCGGCCGGCACTTCACCGCTGGCCATCCCCTTGCTGGTTCGGAGCGGCGCGGCATTGAAGCCGCGCGCGGCGACCTCTTCGCCGGCAAGCGCTGGTTCGTCGATCGCGAAGACGACCTCGTGGCGCAAGTCATCGCCGACTGCGGCGCCACGCAGGAGCTCGTGAACGCCGAGGAGCACGACAGGGCCATGGCCCTGACCAGCCATCTGCCGCAGGTGCTCTCCACCGCGCTCGCGGCGCTGATCGCCGACGAGGATCGCAGATTCCTCGGCAGCGGGGCGAAAACTTTCCTCCGGCTGGCGGGCAGCGAGGCGGGCGTCTGGGGGCCGATCCTCGACGCGAATCGGGATAACATCCGCGCGCATTTCGAGCGGTTCGTCGAGATCGCGCGCGCCGTCATCGACGATGACCCCGAAGAGGCCTTCCGGCGCGCGAACCGGCTCTGGGAAGAGCTGTCAGCGGAATGAATCCAACCTGGCTCCTGGTCGGCGCGGTGTACGCGCTCGCTGTGTGGCTGGCGCGCCGCGCCGGGATGCGCGAGCTCCGCTGGCGCATCGCCGCCCTCTTCTACCTTCTCGTCCTCATCTTCATGTTCCGCCCCATGACGCAGCAGTTCGTCAACGTACCGGTGGACTTCATCCAGTCTCTGCCGCCCTGGACGCACGTCACGCGCAATCACGACGTCTGGAACCGCGAGCTGAATGACGTGGTGCTGCAGATCGTGCCGTGGGCGCACCAGGCGCGCGAGGCGTGGCGGAGCGGGCACCTCCCGCTCTGGAACCAGCTCGCAGGCTCCGGCTACCCGCTCCTCGCCAACGGGCAGAGCTCCGCGTTCTCCGTCGTTCGCCTGCTCGCGTTGCCGCTGCCCCTCGGCTACGCCATGACCGCCGAGGCGGCGATGAAGCTGCTGATGGCGATGACGTTCACGTTTCTCTATTGCCGCAGGCGCTACGAGGAGCTGCCGTCGGCGTTCGCCGCGGTGGTGTTCGGCTTCTCCACGTTCCTCGTGGTCTGGCTGCACTTCCCGCTCGTGACGGTCGCCGTCTTCCTCCCCGCGGTCATGCTCCAGATCGACCTCCTGATCGAGCGGCGCACCTTCGGCCGCTTCTGCTTCGCCGCCTTTCTGTGGGCGGCGATGCTCTTCGGCGGGCACCCGGAGACGGTGTCGCACATCTTCTTTCTGGCGCTGCTGTACGTGGGCTGGCGCGCGGGCGTCTCGCCCGCCAGCCGTCGGGCGTCCTCGCCCGGCGGTACCGCGGCACGAGACGTACCGCGGCTGGCGGGCGGGACGCCCGTTCTCCTCCTCACCCTCACCGGCGCGATGGTCGTCGCGGCGCTCATCGCCTCCCCCTTCCTGGCCACGTTCGGCGAGGCGGTGACAAAGTCGAAGCGCTACCAGGAGCTGAAGGTCTCGCCGAACCTGATCGGCTACTACTCCGACTTTCCGTCGCAAGTGATCCTGCTCCAGCCGTTCTTCTACGGCGAAGTCCCGTTCGAGAAGGCGTGGGGGCCGGAGGGGGCGGAGTCGATCACCGGATTCGTGGGTGTGATCGGCGTCGCCTCGTGGTTGGGCGTCTTCCTCTGGGCGTTGATCAACCGCCGCTGGCGCTCGATCGAGCTCTTCTTCGCCCTGGCCACGCTCCTCATCCTCGGCATCATCCTGGCGTGGCCCGTGGTCGCCGCGGCGTTCCACAAAG
>DATEOX010000609.1:0-2916 GCA_035273585.1 Thermoanaerobaculia bacterium | reverse complement strand
GCCGCCTCCGCCAGCAGTTCGTTCATCAGCGCGGCGCTGCGCTCCCAGCGATAGCCGGTGGCGCGCGCCGGGCCGGCGGCGCGCAGCTCATCGCGCAATGCGCGTGATCCGAGGGCGCGTATGAGCGCCTCGCGCAATGCGGAGCGGTCGCCGGATTCGACGAGCAGCGCCGCCCCTTCGGCGTAGTCGGGAATGGCGCCGGTGCGGGTGGCCACGACCGGCGCGCCGCAGGCCATCGCCTCCAGCGGCGGGATGCCGAAGCCTTCGTACCGCGAGGGATAGACGAAGAGGCGTGCGCCGCGGTACAGCGCACGCAGCCGCTCGCGATCGACGAAGCCGGTCAGCTCGATGCCCGGCTCCTGCGCGATCTTTGTTCCCCATCCGGCAGAACCACAGAGGATGAGGCGTGGGCGGGAGGGGAGCGAGCGCCAGACGGCGAGCAGGTCGTCCAGCCCCTTGCGCGGCTCGAGGGTGCCGACGTAGAGGAGGTAATCGCCTTCTTCGTCGCCCGGCGAAAAGAATGCGTCGACGCCGTTCGGCACGATCTCGATCTTCGGCCGCGGCACCCCGAAGCCGCGCACCGCCTCCTCGGCCACGGCGCGCGAGACGGCCGCGACGCGCCGCGCCTTCTCCAGGCTGCGGCCGATGAAGAGGTTGTACGAGAGGATCGTCTGCAGCCGGTGCCGGCCGGGCATGGTGATGGAGGTGAAGTCGTGGATCGTGGCCACCGCCGGCACGTCGCCCGCGAGCGGCAGCGTTCCGTGCGGACCCCACAGCACGTCGGCCTCGATGTGCGGCAGCCGAAGCTGCTGCCAGAGGACGCCGAGGGGCATCGGGTCGACGCGGAACGCGCAGTTGTCGAGACCGGAGCGGTCGTCGACCGGCGCGTGCGAGGCGATGAGCGGCGCGTCGCCGAGGCGCCGCGCGATCTCCGCAGTGTGCACCCCGATCCCGGTGCGGTGGCCGACCAGCGGCCGTCCGTCGATGAGCACGCGTGTCATTCTGAGCCGCGCAGACGGCGAAGAATCCCCGGTGCTTGCGAGGAGATCCTTCGCCGTCTGCGCGGCTCAGGATGACACGGCGCGGCGCAACACGTCCAAGGTCTGCTCCGCGGCCGCGTCCCAACGGAACTTTGCCGCCTGCTCCCGCCCCTTCCGCGCCAGCTCCTCGCGCAGCGCTGCATCCGTCAGCACGCGCTCCAACTGCGCCTCCAGCTCGGAAGAGGAGGTCGGCGCAAAGTACAGGGCGGCATCGCCACCGATCTCCGGCAGCGACGACGAGCGCGCGGCGATCGACGGCACGCCGCGGGCCATCGCCTCCAGCAGTGGAAAGCCGAAGCCCTCGAAGATCGACGGAAACACGAACGCCTCGGCGTTGCGGTAGATGTAGGCCAGACGCGAGGCGTCGACGTAATCGAGATGGCGTACGCCGGGCGCCTTCAGCCGCGCGGAAAGCGAGTCCGCTTTCCAGCCGACGCGCCCGACCACGACCAGCTCGCCGTCGTACACGCCGCGGGCGCGGAGACGGGCGAAGGCGTCGAGCAGCACGCCGAGGTTCTTGCGCGGCTCGATCGTGCTCACGAAGAGGATGTAGCGCGGCGGCAGCTCGATGGGCGACTCCACCGGCGGCGTGCCGAGGCCGGAGTGGATGGCCACCACGCGCGCGGGATCGATCGTGTAGTACCGCAGGAGGTCATCGCGGGTCGCGGACGAGACGCAGATGACGGCATCGGCCAGCGCCACCTCGCGGGTCATCTGCCGCTCCAGGTTGTCCAGCGTCTCCTGCTGCAGCAGCTCGGGGAAGCGCTTGTAGGTCAGGTCGTGCACTGTGACCACGCGGCGGCGGGCGATGGCGCTCATCAGGCGCGGCAGAAAGTAGTTCGCGCCGAAGACCACGTCGCAGCCGGCGAGCTCCATCAACAGCACGTACGCGCCGGCGGTCAGCGGCCGGGCCAGGCGCGACTTCGGCAGGCCGCGCAGGTCGAACACTTGCAGCTCTGCGCTGGGTGGGAGGTTGGCGTGGAGATGCGGGCCTTCATCGGTGATCCGCGCGTCGCCGAAGAGGACGAGCTCGACGTCATCGCGTCTGGCCAGCTCGTGCAGGAGGTAATGGAGGTACCAGCCGATGCCGGTCAGCGGCTCGTAGAACGGGCGGATGTCGACGCCGACGCGCAGCTTGCGCTCGCGGGTGACCGCGCGGCGAAAGGTGCGGCGCAGGCGATCGAGAGCGGCATGGCCTAGAGTGTGAAGGACGACCCCCAGGGTGGGCAGCAGCGACACGGTCGCGGATAGTAGCAGGTGAAGAAGTTCCTCATCATCGTGGGAGTCGTGGCCGCGCTCATCGGCGCGCTGGCCGTCTACCTCGCGGCCACGACGCCGAAGAGCTCCGCCGGCGTCCGCTTCCCGCTGAGCGCCGCGCAGCGCGAGCTGCTGGCGACCGTGCCGCAGTCGGCCGACGCCTTCGCGCTGATCCCCACAGCCGCCGCGCTGGAGGCGAAGCTGCGGGCGAACCCCGTCACGCGTGACACGGTGGAGAAGTGGACGGAGAACCGGCAGCTCCCGAGTCCGTGGATGATCGGCGGCGCCGACCTGCTCGCCTGGCGTAGCGGCAAGCAGACGCGCTACCTGCTGCGGCTCGATCCGGTGCGCGCGGTGATCGTCCGCGCCTATCTGATGTTGAGCGGCGAGGAGTCGCTGCTCCTCGGGCCGACGGGGGAGACGCCGATCGATGGCGCCGAACTGGCGCGCATCCTCGCGCTGACGGATTCATTGCCGGCGGGCGACGTGCTCGTCGTGCAGCGGCAGGGGTCGCGCGGGGCCTTTCCGCCGATCGGGCGGCCGGCGGTGACCTCGGCGGCGATCACGGCCATGACGATCGATGTCACGTCCCGGGCCGCCGGCCCCTCACCCCCAGCCC
>DATEOX010000608.1:0-10899 GCA_035273585.1 Thermoanaerobaculia bacterium | reverse complement strand
TGGTCACTACCGCGTCGCAGCCGGCCTTGTCCGCGCGATCGGGATCGAATGGCTCGAAGGTGCCGGTCAGGAGGATGACCGGGATGTTGCGAAGCTCGGGATGCGACTTGACGTACTCGCAGACCTCGTAGCCGTTCTTCTCCGGCATGATGATGTCGGAGAGGATGATGTCCGGCCGCATCTCTGACAGCCGCTGGATCGCCTTCGCCCCGTTGTTGACCGCTACCACCTCGTAGTCGCCGTCCGAGAAGGTCAGCTCGACCACTTTCTGGATGGTGATACTGTCATCCGCCAGGAGAATTCGTTTCGGCATTCGTATCGCTCCGCACGAGGTTTCGGGCAAGCATACAAGAGATGACTCCGATGTCGGAACGCTTCCTGATCTTCGGCCACCGCGGCAGCCCGCGCACGCATCCCGAGAACACCGTCGCCTCGTTCGAGGAGACGCTGCGCGTCGGCGCCGACGGATTCGAGACCGATCTCCGCCTCCTCTCCGACCGCGTGGCCATCCTCTACCACGATGACGAGCTCGATGATGACGACATCGAGACGCTCTCTTCCAAACAGTTCCACGAGCGTCGCGGCGACATCGTGCCGCTAGCCGACCTCGCCGCATTCGCCGCCCGGACGACCATGATCCTCGAGGTCAAGCGCAGCAAATGGGAGGAGGCGCTGCTCGAGCACGTCGCGGCCTGGGCGGATGTGATCGTCGCCTCCTTCGACCACTCCGCCGTCGCCGAGCTCGCCCGCCGCCAGGCGCCCTTCCCCCTCGGCCTCACCGTATTCGGCTATGTCGTCGACCTCGCCGCATACGCCGCGCGCCTCGGCGCCACGTGGCTCTTCCCCAACTACCGCTTCGTCGATGCGGAGCTCGTCGCATCGCTGCATGAGCGGGATATCCGCGTCGTCCCCTGGACTCCGAACCGCGAGCGCGAGTGGCAGCGGCTGCGCGAGCTCGGCTGCGACGGCGTGATCACCGACCGGCCGGGGGACGCGGTGCGATGGAGAAACGATGAACGATGAAGGATGAACGAGGAACGGGTCTCCGTTCCGCGTCGTTCATCGTTCATCCTTCCCCGTTCATCGTTCTTTGTCATACACTTCCGCGATCCATTCAGCACCGCGGGAGGGGGCGGACCATGAAGACCTGGGAATACAAGATCATCAACGTCCGGTCGGAGAACTACTCAATGGATCCGCGTCGCGCCGAGGAGCTCAACCGGCTCGGTGAAGACGGATGGGAGCTGGTGAGCATCACCTCCATCAATTTCAAGACCGGCGCAACCGATCACATCGGCATGGTCTTCAAGCGCGAGAAGCACGCCGTCACGGCATAGCGGCTCGCATCGCGGTCTGGTATTTTGCGGCGCCATGTCCGACCGCCCCTTCCTCATCCTCATCGTCCTCGACGGCTTCGGCTGCCGTGACGATCGGGAGTGGAACGCCATCGCGCAGGCGCCGAAGCCGCGCTTCGACGCGCTGTTTCGCGAGGCGCCGTGGACCACGCTCGAGGCGTCCGGCCTCGCCGTCGGGCTGCCGGCGGGGCAGATGGGGAACTCGGAGGTCGGCCACCTGAACATCGGCGCCGGCCGGGTCGTCGATCAGGACATCGTCCGCATCAGCAAGGCCATCGAGCGCGGCGACCTGCTGCACAACGAGGTCTTCATCGACTTCGTGAAGCGCCACCGCGCCGTCCACTTCGCCGGCCTCCTGTCCGACGGCGGCGTCCATTCGCTGCAGTCGCATCTGCACGGCCTCGTCGACGCCGCCCTGCAGCTCGGCGCCGAGGAGGTGTTCGTACACGCCTTCCTCGACGGCCGCGACACGCCACCGAAATCGGCCGACCGCTACCTGCGCGAGTTGCTCGACTTCCTATTCGACAAACCGAAGGCGCGCCTCTCCACCATCATCGGCCGCTACTTCGCCATGGACCGCGACAAGCGCTGGGAGCGCGTGCAGCGCGCCTACGACCTGATGACCCTCGGCGTCGGCACGGAGACGAAGGAGCCTCTCGCGACCGTCGAGCGCTTCTATGAGCAGGGCGTCACCGACGAGTTCATGGAGCCGATCTCCGTTCTCTCGCCGGACGGCGCGCATCGCGGTCGCATCGAGGAGGGCCACGCGCTTCTCTTCTTCAACTTCCGCGCGGATCGGATGCGCCAGCTCGGCGCCGCCCTCGCCTTTCCCGACTTCGACGGCTTCAAACGCCCTGTCTGGCCGAAGCCGGACGTCTACACCATCAACCGCTATCGCGAGGACTGGAAGCTGCCCGTCATCTTCCAGCCGCAGGAGATCCGCAACCACCTCGGCAACGTGCTGTCGAAGGCGGGACTGCGGCAATTGCGCATCGCGGAGACGGAGAAATACGCGCACGTCACCTTCTTCTTCAACGGCGGCTCCGACGAGCCGTCGTCGGGCGAGGAGCGCATCCTGATTCCCTCGCCGAAGGTGGCGACGTACGACCTGAAGCCGGAGATGTCGGTGCGCGAGCTGGCCGACCGGGTCGTGCAGGAGATCGCCGCGCGCAAGTACGACGTCATCATCATGAACATCGCCAACCCGGACATGGTCGGCCACACGGGCGTGATGGATGCGACGGTCGAGGCCATCAAAGACACCGACGAAGCGGTGGGCAAGATTCTGCACGCGGTAGAAAAAGTTGACGGCGTGGCGCTGATCACCGCCGATCACGGCAACGCCGAGCTGATGTTCGACGAGACGACGAACCAGCCGCACACCGCGCACACCACGAACCCCGTGCCGCTGCTCCTCGTCGATCCGAAGAAGCGTTACGGCGCGCTGCGCGGCGGCGGCGCGCTGGAGAATGTCGCTCCCACCATCCTCAACATCCTCGGCTTGGAACAGCCGGCCGAGATGACGGCCGAGTCGCTGCTGGTCGCGCCCCCTCATCCGCCCTCCGGGCACCTTCTCCCCGCCGGGCGGGGAGAAGGCTCTTGAGAACCCTCGCCCCGGGTGAGGGGAGAGGGCTCTTGAGAACCCTCGCCCCGCTGACGGGGAGAGGGTGGGGCGAAGCCCCGGGTGAGGGGCGTTCGTGACTCGCGACCAGCTCATCCTCGTCCGCCACGGCGAGACCGTGCACAACGTTGCCCGCATCGCGCAGGGGTGGCAGGACAGCGAGCTCTCCGAGAACGGCCGCCGGCAGGTGGAGCGCCTTGCGCAACGCATCGAGGCCTTCCGCCCGGATGCGATCTACAGCTCGCCGCTCGGACGCGCGCTGAGCACGGCCGAGGAGATCGCGCGGGTGACCGGCCTCAAGGTGCGGACCATCGACGAGCTGCGCGAGATGAACTACGGCAACTGGGAAGGGCAGTCCTTCCTCGACGTCCGCCGCGCGGACCGCGCCATCTACGAACGGTGGATCGAGAGCGGCGACGAGCCGTGTCCGGGCGGGGAGTCGCACAACGACGTGCGGCGGCGGATGGAGCAGGCCATCGCCCGCATCGAGACGGCGCGGCCGGTCGTCGTCACGCACGGGACGGCCATCCGCATCGGCGCCACCGCACTGCTCAACCTCGACGTGATGGCATCGCGGCACTTCGCCCAGGACAACGCCGCGCTGAACGTCTTTCTCTGGCGCGCCGACCGCTGGGTCCTGAAACTGTGGAACGATACGACGCACTGTGGAGCACCATGATTCTCGAGCAGATCACTGAGCAACTCACCGAGACGCTGCGCAGCCGCGTGCTGGCCCTCTTCGGCCACGCCGTCGAGCGGGTCATCCTCCAGTCGCCGCCGAAGCTCTCGATGGGCGACCTGGCCACGCCTCTCGCGCTGGAGCTGGCCAAGGCGCTCCGGCGCAAGCCGCGCGAGATCGCCGAGACGCTGGCCAACGGCCTGACCCTGCCGCCGCTCGTCGCCTCGGTCACGGTCGAAGGGGCGGGCTACCTGAACTTCCGCTTCGACCGCGGGGCGTTCATCGTCGCCCACATGCGCAGCATCATGGAGCCGGCCTCGCCGACCGGCGAGCGGGTGATCGTCGAGCACACGAACATCAATCCGAACAAGGCCGCGCACATTGGCCACATCCGTAACGCGGTCCTCGGCGACACGTTCGTGCGGCTCCTGAAGTGGCTGGGCAATCGCGTCGAGACGCAGAACTACATCGATGACACCGGCGTGCAGGTGGCGGACGTCGTGGTCGCCTTCGAGCATCTGCAGAACGAGGGTCACGAGCAGGTGGCGAGACGCGCCGAGGAGCCGAAGTTCGACTACTTCTGCTGGGACCTCTACTCGAAGATGGCCAACTACTACGCCGAGCATCCGGAGGCGCTGGAGTGGCGGAAGGAGACGCTGCACCGCATCGAGCGCCAGGAGGGCGCGACGGCGAAGCTCGCGGCGCTCATCGCGCGGGCCATCGTCCGCCGACATGTGGCGACGATGCTCCGCCTCGGCATCGAGTACGACCTCCTGCCGAAGGAGAGCGACATCATCGCCCTCCACTTCTGGGACACGGCGTTCGAGCTGCTGAAGAAGTCGGGGGCGGTCGTCTACGAGGAGGAGGGGAAGCACAAGGGGTGCTGGGTCATGCGCCTGACGGAGTCGGAGGAGTTCGCCGGCATGGACAACGCCGACAAGATCCTCGTCCGCTCCAACGGCACCGTGACGTACACCGGCAAGGACATCGCGTACCAGCTCTGGAAGTTCGGCCTCATCGACCGGACCTTCTACTACCGCCGCTTCCTGCAGTACGAGAGCGGCCACGCGCTGTGGGAGACGACGAGCGACGCGTCGCAGGCCGCCGCCGAGGCGCCGAAGTTCGGCGGCGCGCAGACGGTCGTGAACGTGATCGACAGCCGCCAGGCGTACCTGCAGAAGGTGGTCAAGGAAGGGGTTCGCCTCCTCGGGTACGAAAAGCAGGCAGAGCACTCCATCCACTTCTCCTACGAGATGGTCGCTCTCACGCCGGCGACGGCGAAAGAGCTGGGGATGGAGATCTCGGAGAAGGACGCGACGCGGGCCTACGTCGAGATGTCCGGCCGCAAGGGCTTGGGCGTGAAGGCGGACGACCTGCTCGACGCGCTGGAGCGGAAAGCGACCGAGGCGGTGCGGACGAACGCGCAGGACGCGTTCTCCGAAGAAGAAAGCCGGACGCTCGGTACGCAGATCGCCGTCGCCGCGCTGCGCTACTTCATGCTCAAGTACGGCCGGAACAAGGTCATCGCCTTCGACTTCAACGAGGCGCTGACGTTCGAGGGGGACTCGGGGCCGTACCTGCAGTACTCGACGGTGCGGGTGAACAACATCTTCAACAAGATGCGGGAGCGGGGCGTCGACCCGCTGATCGACGAGCGGTCGCTGGACAGCCTGACCCTGAACGAGGGGATCTCGGACGAGATGTGGGAGTTGGTGCGGCTGTCGGCGGACCTGCCGTCGTCCATCCGCCGGGCGGTGGATGGCCTCGAGGGGTCGATCGTGACGCACGCCCTGCTCGAGCTGGCCCAGAAGTTCAACAGCTTCTACCACAAGTATCCGATCCTCAACGAGAAGGACGACGCCGAGCGCCAGCGCCGCGCCGCCTCGGCGGAGGTGTTCCGGCGCACGATGACCGCGGCGCTGGGGCTGCTGGGGATTCCGGTGCCGGCGAGGATGTAGTTGTTGGTTGTTAGTTGTTGGTTGTTAGTAGTTCGCCCGGCCGGACGTACTACCAACAACGAACGACTAATAACCAACAACTGCTATACAATCCCCCCGCGCGTCGTCCAATACGCGCATCAGGATCATGAAGGTCGAACTCCAGGATCTCGCGCTGCGGGCGCTGATCGTCCTCGCCGGCTCCGTCGCGGCGGTGCTGCTGACCCTGAAAGGCCAGGCATCGGCGCTCCCCGCGCTCGCGATCGGCGCCACGGTGGGCGTCGTCTTCGTCGGGCGGTTCGGCGAGAGCGCCGAGTAGCAACCGCCCGACAAAGGTGAGCTTCGGGCGCCGAGGGCCGCCGCCGGCCGTGCCGGCCCGGCTAGGACGCCGCCTGCTGGTCGTTCGCCCGGCGGACGTTCTCCGCCTGCAGGCCCTTCGGCCCCTGCTTCACGTCGAACTCGACGCGCTCCCCCTCGTTCAACGTGCGGTACCCGGACGACTGAATGGCCGTGTGATGCACGAAAACGTCTTCTCCGGTCTCCCGTTTGATGAAGCCGAAGCCCTTATCGTTGTTGAACCATTTGACTGTGCCAAACTCGGGCATTTCCCCACCTCCAGCCGCTCTTCATCGGCGGCCGTTGTTGTATCGACCCTTGGATTTTCTGCAATGTTCGGGCCGTAGGGAATCGCCTTACCAGATGAGCGCGCGATTGATCCCGATGCGCTGAAATCCGAGCCCTTCGTACAAGGCGATGGCCGGCCCATTGAAGTCATTGACGAACAAGGTCACGCTCTTTCCCTCCCGAAAGAGCTGGCCGCAGACCTCCCTGAGCGTCGCGGCGGCCAGGCCGCGGCGGCGGAAGCGGGGATGGGTCCAGACGCCCATGAGCTGCACGGCATCGTCGGTCACGGCGGAAAACTCGCACTTGGCGGCGATCTGCCCCTGTTCGACCCGCACTACAGACCGCTTCCGCTCCACCAGCTCCCGGATCCGCTCGCGGTAGCCGGCCGCGTCCCGCTCCATCGGATCGATCCCCACCTCCTCCTTGTGCATCGCCGCGCAGGCGGGCACGAGCTGGTCGAGGTCGCGCGGGGTGGAGTAGCGGGCGGTGGTGAGCGGCGGGAAGTCGAAGCGGCGGCGGATGGCGTAGATCGGTTGGTTCATCCGGACCACGGTGGGCGGCTCGCTCCTCGGACGGAGATGCGTCCAGAGCGCCTCGACCAGAAAGGCCGGCGAGATGATGGCCCGCACGGGGAGCATCCGGGTCAGGATGCGTTCCGCGACGGCGGCGATGGCGGTCATGACCACGTCGCGGGGCGTGGCCGGGTCGGAGGCGAGCACGATGTTCGTGGCCAGCGAGGCGAGGAGGACGATCTCCCGATTGAAGCGGACCTCGACCATCTGCGTCGCCGCCGCCGTCCGCTCCTCGAGCAGCCGCGAGATCAGGTAGACGTTGATCAGCGGGTCGCGCCGGAGGAAGGCCATCGCCTCCCGGACGCCGTCATCCGTCAGGGAGCGGATGCTCCAGCGGCCCTCGACGGGGATGGTGACCATGGAAAGATCTTAGCTCACAGGTCACAGCTCACAGGGAGAACTGGCGAGAAGCGCCGTGAAGCGAAGCCCTGTGAGCTGTGAGCTGTGAGCTGCCTTCCTCACAATTGCCCACGCGCCACGTACGCCAACCCGTCCAGCGCCTTGTGCCAGACGGAGCGGTTGGCCCATTCCTGGAGGTGCCGCTCCTCGGCATACCGCATGTCCGCGTCGAACGCGGCGCGCAGTTGCGCGGCGATCTGCGGATCGACGACGCCCATCGTCACTTCGTCATTGAGCTCGAACGAGCGGTCGTCGAAGTTCGTCGAGCCGATGCCGGACCAGAGGCCGTCCACGATGAGGATCTTCTGGTGCAGCAGGGTCTTGTTGTATTCGTAGATCTTCACGCCGCGCTTGAGCAGCGTCCCGAAATGATGATGGCTCGCGTGCTGGACGATCGGGCTGTCGGTCGATTTCGTCCCCGGCACCATGATCTTCACGTCCACGCCGCGCCTGACGGCCTCCTCCAGCGCTTCCATCGCGTCGTCCGATGGCAGGAGGTACGGGTTCTGGATGATCAGCTCGCGTTTAGCGGACTTGATGGCCAGGTAGAAGAGCACCTGCACCGAGGAGACGCTGCCGGTGGGGGAGGTGTAGGCCACATGCGCCGGCGTCGAGCCCGCGGCTTCCGGCTTGGGGAAGTACTTCTCGCCGGCCGGCACTTCGCCGGTCTGCTCCACCCAGTTCTCGCAGAACGCCCCCTGCAGCCGGTTCACCACCGGCCCGACGACGCGCAGGCCGGTGTCGCGCCAGTGCTCTTTGTCCTGCGCGTGGCCGGTCCACTCCTTGGCGAATCCGTAACCGCCGATGTAGCCGATCCGTCCGTCGATGATGGCCATCTTGCGGTGATCGCGATTGTTCAGCCGGCCCAGGGTGGAGAGCGTGATGGGATGGAAATTCACGAGCTTCACGCCCGCCCTGGCCATCTCCTCGGCCAGCTCCTTCTTCATCTTGTGCCCGCCGGAGGCGTCGACCAGCAGCCGCACCTCGACGCCCTCCCGCGCCTTGCGCGCGAGGAGCGCCGCCAGCTCGTCGCACACCCGCCCCTCCCACCAGATGTATGACTCGATGTGCACCGTCTGACGCGCGGCGGCGATGTCGCGGAAGAGCGGCGGAAAGAAGCCGTCGCCGTTCTGGAGGAGCTGCACCTGGTTGCCCGGCTCGAGGCTTCCCTGCGTGATGCCGACGATGGAGGGCATCAGCGCGTTCACGTCGCCCGGGTTCTGGACGCTGAGCCGCACCGTCACCGGCCGCCAGTAGGTCCAGAGGAAGAGGGTGAGCGCGGCGACGGCGAGGATCAGGCCGATGAGGGCCACGAGAGGGACGCGCACGACGTGCGTGCCGTGCAGGTATTCGATCCGCTTCTGCTTCTGTTTCATCGCTTCTCCCGCTCCCACATCAGCTCCGCGGTGATCGGCCAGTGGTCCGACGGCCCGACGGCCAGCACACGCGCGCCGCGCGCCTCCCACCCGTAGTCGGCGAAGATGTAGTCGATGCGCTTGTTCATCACCGGGTGCGTCGGCCCGAAGTCCTCGCCCGTGAGCTGCGCCGCGTTGAGCAGCCGGAACTTCCCGATCTCCCCCGCAGTGGGCGGCGCGTTGAAGTCGCCCACCAGGATGTAAGGCCAGCGGCTGGTCCGGACGTGCTTGGCCAGGCACTCGAGCTGCTCCTCGCGGTTCGTGGCGTTGAGGCTCCCCCAGGTGGTGAGGTGCGTGGTGAAGAAGTCGATGGTGGCGCCGTCGATGCGGATCACCGACTCCAGCACCACGCGCGGCTCGCCGATGCTCGGCAGCTCATGGATGTCGTTGGACAGGATCTCGCCGCGGGTGAGCACGGCGTTGCCGAAGCCGCCGCCGAACTGCGTGTAGGCCGGCGCGAAGTAACCGCGCATCCCGGTCCGCCGCTCCAGCTCCGCGAGCTGGTCGTGGAAGCGCGCCTGCCACGTGCCGCGATGCACTTCCTGCAGGCCGACGATGTCCGGCTTGACCTGGTTGATGACCGCCGCGATGCCGGCGATGTGATCGGAGTCATACAGCTCGTCGTGGCCGGCGATGTTGTAGGACATCACCACCAGCGGCCGCTGCTGCGGCCGGAACCCGACGCGCTCCGGATAGGTGACCGGCTTCCCCCGCTCGTCGCGCGTGAGCAGGCGCAGCGAGGCATCGACCGGTTTCGGCCGGCACTCGCCCGAGCGCACCGTGTACACGGCGAAGAATCGGTAGAGGAAGATGAGCAGCCCGATGGAGAGCAGACCGAGAACCCAGCGCCGCTTCGGATGTTCCGCCGTCATGACCGTGCTCGGCGGTAGCGAGATGCGTACCTAAGTGGCGAGCACGGTCACGTCCTCGTGCCGCCACAGCGCGCTGGCCGGGAAATCGACCGATACCTCGCCGCTCCGCAGCCGGTCGATCGCCGCGCGCTTGTTGGTGCCGGTGGCCAGCAGCACGACGGACGCCGAATCGATGATCGTGCCGATGCCGATGGTGATCGCGTGCGTCGGCACATCCGCGCCGAAGACGGCCGCGTTCGCGGCGCGCGTCGACTCGGTGAGCGTCACGACGCGCGTGCGCGAGTCGAAGGGCGTGCCGGGCTCGTTGAAGGCGATGTGGCCGTTCGAGCCGAGGCCGAGGAAGGTGACGCCGAGGCCGCCCGCGGCGCGGATGGCCGCCTCGTAGCGCTCGCATTCGGTGGCGAGGTCGGGCGCCAGTCCGTCCGGGATGTGCACGCGGTGCAGGTCGATGTCGACGTGATCGAAGAGCTGCCGTCTCATGAACGTGCAGTAGCTGCCCGGATGCTCGCGGGGGATGCCGGCGTACTCGTCGAGGTTGAAGGTCGTGACCTCGCTGAAGCAGCGGTACTCGCGCGAGCACTCGGCCACCACGCGCCCGTACATCCCGATCGGCGTGCGTCCGGTGGGCAGCCCGAGGACGACGCGTGGGTCGCGGCGGATGGCATCGAGGAAGAGCTCCGCGGCGCGGGCGCTCAGCGACTCGTAGTCGGGGAAGGTCTCCCACTTCATAGCCGAGTGTCATCCTGAGGCGCGCAGACGCCGAAGGATCTCCCGCAAGCACGAGGAGATTCTTCGCCGTCTGCGCGGCTCAGAATGACAGGATTCCTCACGCGGGCATCAGCTCCTCGCCCCTGGCGAACACACGATCGATGCCCAGCTTCTCGTTGAGCAGCACCACGTCCGCGTCGTAGCCGGACTCGAGCTTGCCCTTCCGATCGGCCACGCCGAGGATGCGCGCCGGGACTTCGGTGGCCAGGGGGATGACCGACTCGATCGGCATCCCGGCCAGTTCCACCATGTTGCGCACCGCGCCGGACATGGTCAGCACGCTGCCGGCGAGCGTGCCATTGGCCAGGCGCGCCGCGCCGTCGGCGACGGTCACGTCGTAGCCGTACAGCTTGTACTGGCCGTCCGGGAGGCCGCAGGCGCGCATCGCGTCGGTGACGAGCGCCACGCGGTGGGGCATCGCCCGCGCGGCGATGCGCAGCACCGCGGGATGGACATGGATGCCGTCCGCGATCAGCTCCGCAGTGGCATCCGCCGAGACCAGCGCCGCTCCGACGACGCCCGGCTCACGGTGATGCAGCCCGCTCATCGCATTGAACAGATGCGTGAAGTGCGATGCCCCCCACTCCAGCGCCGCCACCGCATCGCCGTAATCGGCCGCCGTGTGTCCGATGGAGAAGGTGATCCGCCCCCGGAAGT
>DATEOX010000607.1:0-5073 GCA_035273585.1 Thermoanaerobaculia bacterium | reverse complement strand
TTCCTCCAGCTCCAGTGACAAGTGGCCGTTCGCTTTCTTGATCTTCTGCGCGGAGTAGTTCCTGACGCGGTAGTCGGCGACCGCGGCCACCGAGATGAATACGTCGGCGCGCTTCGCATCCTTCTTCACTGCGTCGAACATTTCCTGAGCGGTGCGCACATCGACGCGCGCCACGCCCGGCGGCGTGGGCAGCGACACCGGCCCGCTGATCAGCGTCACCTCGGCGCCGGCTTCGCGCGCCGCGCGCGCGACCGCGTAGCCCATTTTCCCGGAGCTGGTATTGGTGAGGACGCGGACCGGGTCAATCGGCTCCTCGGTCGGACCCGCGGTGACCACCACGCGCCGGCCTTCCAGGGTTTTCGGCTGAAAAAAAAACTGCAGGTCGGCGAGGATCTCCGCCGGCTCGCTCATGCGTCCCATGCCCAGCTCGCCGCACGCCTGGCCTCCCGAGGCCGGTCCGATGATCGTCACTCCGTCGGCCCGCAGCGCCTCGGCGTTGCGCGCAGTCGCTGCGTTCTGCCACATCTCGACATTCATCGCCGGCGCCACCATCAGCGGGCAGCGCCTCGCCACGCATAGCGTGGACAGCAAGTCGTCCGCAAAACCATGTGCCAGCTTCGCCAGGAAGTCGGCCGACGCCGGCGCCACCAGGATCAGCTCGCGGTCGCGCGACAGCTCGATGTGCCCCATGGCGTCATTGACGCGGGCGTCCCACAGGTCGGTCCATACCGGCTGGCCCGAAAGCGCCTGCATCGTCGCCGTGCCGACGAACCGGGTGGCGGCCTCGGTCATGGCCACCCGCACATCCGTCCCGGACTTCACCAGCAGGCGCGTGAGCTCGGCCGCCTTGTAGGCCGCGATGCCGCCGGTGATGCCCAGGAGGACGCGCTTGCCGGTCAACCCCATAGAACCAACCTCGTTAAGGGGGGAAGGGATTTTAAGGGGAAAGCCCGGGACATGGCGATTTCGGACTGGCCGCTGGCCGAGCGCCCGCGCGAGCGGCTTTTGACACAGGGCGCGGGGGTGCTGAGCGACGCGGAGCTCCTCGCTGTGCTGCTGCGTACGGGATTGCGGGGAAAAAGCGCGGTCGACCTGGGCCGGGAGCTGGTGCACCAATTCAAGAGCGTCGGTGGCGTGCTGGAAGCCGGTGCCCGCCTCGGCCAGATCAAGGGTCTGGGTCCGGCGAAGGCCGCGCAGTTCGCCGCCGCCATCGAGCTCGCGCGGCGCGCGCTACAGGAGGAGCTCAAGAGAAGCGCGGCGCTGACTTCGCCCGGCGCAGTGCGCGACTATCTGCGCCTGTCTCTAAGTCGCCGGGAAGAGGAAGTCTTCGTGTGCATATGGCTGGATGCGCAGCATAAAGTCATCGAGATCCAGGAGGCCTTCACCGGCACGCTTACGCAGACCAGCGTGTACCCGCGCGAGATCGTGAAGGGGGCGCTCGCCCGCAACGCAGCCGCGGTGATCTTCGCGCACAACCACCCCTCGGGCGTGGCGCAGCCAAGCCAGGCGGACGAGCTGTTGACACGCAACCTGCGGGAGGCGCTCGCGCTGGTCGACGTCAAGGTGCTGGACCACTTCATCATCGCCGGAAACCAGGCCATTTCGTTCGCAGAACGCGGATTGTTATAGTAAAATTCGCGCCTTTCGCGTTCTGGAGTCCGCAATGTCCCGTGTCTGCCAGGTCACCGGCAAGAAGCCGATGAAGGGCCACCTCGTCTCGCACGCCAACAACAAGACGATCCGCACCTTCCAGCCCAACCTGCACTATCGCCGCTTCTGGGTCGAGAGCCAGAACCGGTGGGTGCGCCTGCGTGTCTCCACCGCCGGACTGCGGCGCATCGACAAGCTCGGCGTCGAGGCGGTTCTCGCCGAAATCAAAGCGAAAAACAAAGGGAAGTAGCCATGCGCGAAAAGATCAAGCTCGAGTCCTCGGCCGGCACCGGCCACTTCTATACCACCACCAAGAACAAGCGCACCACCCCGGACAAGCTGGAGATCAAGAAATACGATCCGAAGGCGCGCAAGCACGTCCTCTACAAAGAAACCAAGCTGAAATAAAAAAGGCCCGCGCGAGCGGGCCTTTTCGTTGGCGATCCGCGTCCTAGCGGATGGTGTATTGCACCCCGAGCGTCATCGTCTCGAGATCCCGGTGGTCGCCGGGAAACGGGAGGCGGTAGCGGTCGAAGTCGGCGCGCAGGGCCCAATCCTTCGTCAGTCCGAGCTGGCCGCCGACGCCCCAGCGCCCGCCCCACCCACGCTCCTTGCCCTCCGTGATCACCGGCGCCGTGGCGCTGATCTCCGTGCGGGCATAGATCACCCCGAGCTTGCCGAAGATCGCCGAATTCGCGCCAATCGGGATCCCGGCGAGCAGTGCGGCATCGGCGCCCCAGCCGTCGGCCTCGCCGCCATTGGCAAAGAACTTGCCGATGTTCAGCACGCCGACCTCGAGGCCGAAGATATTGTTGAAGCGCCCCCCGGCGTACAGCTTGAACGCCTGGTCCTTGTCGTCGCAACGCAAGCCCGGCGTGCAGGTTACGTCATCGAGCTTGGACTGACCGAAGCTGATGCCGACATGCCCCCAGAACCCGCGCTCGTAGGGCATGCGCCAGGTGTCGGCGGTTTGCGGGTCGGTGGTTTGCGGTTGAGACTGCGCAAATGACGGCGCGGCGATTCCGAGCCCGAGGGCCACGATGGCCGTGCTTGTGAGTGAAAGCGATTTCATGATGCTCCGTTTGAAAGTTGAGTGCCGTCGAGGCGATGCAATTTAGAGGCCGCTTGATGCTATGCAGCCGTTTTCCGGTCTGCATATCAAGGACCCGACCATCTTTTTGTCGACGGACTGCTGACAGGAGCAGCATGCGACAGCGGCGCGCTCAGCGCGCCGCTGTCAGGGGAAAGCTACGTGGGCAACGCCCTTGCTAGGCGAGGGCGTAGGAACGCAGGCGGTGCGAAAAATCGACGAGCGGCGCAATGCCGCTGGCCTCGGCGCGCCGGCACCAGTCCTGCAGCTGGCGCAGCTCTACGGCGACCAGGCCCGTCTGACGCTCGCCGGCGGCGCGGAAGGCGGCGTGGTGGCGGAGATCGTGGTGCCGTATGGATAGGACGCTGCGGGTGGTCATCGCCGACGACGAGCCGCTGGCCCGGCAGCGGATCGAGGACCTGCTGGCAAAGGAGGAGAACGTCGAGATCGCCGGTATCGCCACGGACGGCGACCAGGCGGTGGAGGTCATTCAGGCCAGCCGCCCCGACGTCGTCTTTCTCGACGTACAGATGCCCGGCCGCTCGGGCCTCGAAGTCGTCGAAACGATCGGCGCCGAGGAGATGCCGGTGACGATCTTCGTCACGGCGTTCGATCAGTACGCACTCAAGGCCTTTGAGGTCGCGGCGGTCGACTACCTGGTCAAGCCGTTCGACGACGAGCGCTTCGAGCAGGCCTTCCGCCGCGCGCGGCGGGCGGTGGAATCGCAGCCGCCGAGGCACGAGTACCTCGAGCGCATCCCGGTGGAGATGCGCGGGCAGTTGCGCGTCGTCCCGGTCTCCCTCATCGACTACATCACCGCCAGCGGCCCGTACGCGGAGCTGCACCTTCGTTTCGAAGGGGGGCAGCGGACGTTCGCCATCCGGGAGCGGATGCAGAGCCTGGAGGAGCGCCTCGACCCGGCGCTGTTCCTGCGCATCCACCGGTCGGTCATCGTCCGCCTCGATCGCGTCGAGACGCTGCTCCGCGGCAGCGGCGGCGACTACGCGGTGCGGCTCAAGGACGGCACGGAGCTGAGCGTGAGCCGCGCCCGGCGCGAGGAGCTCGAGCAGCGCCTGGTCAAGACGTAGAGCGATCCGGTGTCATCCTGAGCCCCGCAGAGGGCGAAGGATCTCCTCGCAAGTACCGGGAGATCCTTCGCCGTCTGCGCGGCTCAGGAGGACACTCAGCGGCATCCGTTGCGGAGCTGTTCGACGTGCGAGGCCTTCACGGCCGTCGCCCCTTGATTGAGCGCTGCGTCCGTGTATGCCATGGCCGGCAGGCCGACCGCGGCGCGGGCTTCGTCGAGCGCGGCGCGGAGCTGGATGATGTGGTTCGCCTTGATCATCATCCCGACGTTGAGCGACGGATCGGCGAACGGGTACGGCTGGAGGCCGGCCGCGGTGCGCATCGCCGCCACGGCCGTGCGCAGCTCGATGAGATGCGCGGCCTTCACCACCGCGCCGGCGAGCGTCGCGTCGCTGAAGAGCACCGTCGTCGCGGCGTCGGGCGCGCTGAACGGCGAGGCCGCGGCGCCGTTGCCGAGCGCGCGCGTCTTGTAGAGATACGTCGTGTTCGCCGTCACCGCGTCATCGACGTACGCCGGGCCGCTGCTCGTCCCGATCAGCGCGTACGGATTGCCGCCCGAGCTGCGGTAGACCTCGTACGAGACGGCGTTCGGCACGGCGAACCAGTTGACGTTCACCCGCACCGAGCCGACCGACGTCGCGGCCAGCCCGGACGGCGCGCCCATCGCCGGCGTGTCGTCGTCGACGATGTTCACCACGCCCGTCGGCCGCCCGAGGCGCCCGTTCTGCACGTTGCTCAGCGTGATGGTCAGCCATTCCGGCCCCTCGGCCAGGGAGTCGTTCACGATCGGAATGGGGATCGTCATCCGCGTTCCCTGCATCGTGATCGTGCCCGTGGACACGGCGATGTAGTCGCTGCCGCCGGTGGCCGAGCCGTCGCGGATCGTGTAGTTGGCCACGACCGGCTTCGAGGAGTACTCCGAAAGCGTTATCGCGACGTTCGCGCTGCCGTTCGCCTCGCCGATGCTGGCGTCGGCGATCGACAGCGTGGCGAAGTCGTCATCGACGATCAGCAGCGTGCCGCCCGCCCCCGGCGAGGCGCCGACGGAGTTGTAGATCCAGACCGAGATGCCGCGGTCGGGCTCCGGCTTCGTGTTCGCCGTGTAGGTGATGTTGACCGTCTTCTGCGTCTCGCCCGGCTCGAAGCGGACCTCGTTGCTGTGCGTGCCGTAGCCGCCCGGCGTGTCCGTCCAGTACCAGCCGCTCGTCACCGGCTTGCGCGTCGTGCCCGTGAGCTGGATGGTGATC
>DATEOX010000606.1:0-9856 GCA_035273585.1 Thermoanaerobaculia bacterium | reverse complement strand
CGCTGGCGTACGTCATCGCTGGCCGTGCGCTTCCATCTTCGCGGCCGCCTTGGCTCTGAGCGCGTCCATGAGGTCAGTCGCCGCCATCACGGCCGGCATGGCTTCGCTTCGTTCGTCGAGCTCGGCAAGAGATGAGTCGATGACATGAGAGCCGCCAAACGTCAGGACCGTTACCCGCACATGGTCCATTGCCACGGGTACGTCATTGTGCCGGGGCAGCGATTTGGTGGTGCGGACGATCGATTCGCCCTTGGTCAACAGGCTCTGGATCAGGCGCGAGATCTCCTCATCCGCGCCCGGTGATTCCCAGATCACACCGCCGCTCGTTCCTCCGATGAACCGCGCACGGCCGTGGCGTAGGCGGAGATGGCGCCGATGCCAGCCTCGTTATGCAGCTCGACCACGATGCCGCGGACGACGTCCGCCGATTTCGCTTCAGGCCGCGCGCCCAGGTCCCGCAGGGCGTTCCAGGCCATCAACTGCACGCGCGTCTCCTCTGAATCCGTTACGCTCATGAGCTCGCGGCGAGCCGTTGCCGCGTCGCCTGCCTTCGAGGCGGCAAACGCCTTCTTGAAGTTGAGCCACGGCGGTTCTCCCGAATCGGTCTTCGAAAGCTCGGTCAATGGCTGGTCACCGAACAGCGCCGGCGCAAGGATACGCCTGGTGCTCAGCTCCTCAACTTGCTGACGCACCGCAGCACCTCGGCCACGCTCCATGCCTGCGCCGCGCAGCCCCGAGGGGTGAAGGGCGGCTCGGCGTCGAAGACCTCGCTGATCGTACCGATGCAGGCCTGGCCGAGGTGGGGGTGGAAGCCCGAGAGGAGGAGCTCGAAAGCGCGCTCGCGGTCGCCGGCGTGGACCTTGAGCCAGGCATCGATGAACGGGCCGATGAGCCAGCCCCACACCGTCCCCTCATGATAGGCGGCGTCACGGGCGCGGAGGTCGCCGTCATAGCGCGGCTTGTAGTCGCGGTCGCCCGGCGCGAGCGAGCGGAGGCCGACCGGCGTCAGGAGCTGCTCGCGCACCACGTCGAATACAGGCCTCCAGCGCGCCTCATCGAGCACCGGATGCTGGAGCGAGATGGCGAAGAGCTGATTCGGCCGCAGCTTGCGGTCGTTCATCCCCTCCGGCGTGTCCACCACGTCGTACAGGTACCCCCCCTCGGCGTACCAGAAGCGCTCGTTGAATGACCGGCGGGCGCGGCTGGCCATCGCATCCATGCGCCGCGCCTGCGGCTCGTCCCCCTCCTCCCGGAGCCAGCGCTCCAGGATGCGCAGCGCGTTGTAGAAGAGGGCGTTGATCTCGACCGCTTTTCCGCGGCGAGGGGTAACCACCCAGCCGTCGACCTTCGCATCCATCCAGGTGAGCTGGTAGCCCTCGGCGCCCTGGGAGAGGAGGCCGTCGGCCGGATCGACGCGGATGTTGAAGCGCGTGCCGCGCTCGTGGTGATCGATGACCTCGACCAGCTTCGGCAGCAGCAGCTTCAGCGTCTCGCGGTCGTTCGTGTAGTCGACATAGCGGCGGATGGCGTGGAAGAACCAGAGCGTCGCGTCGGCGGTGTGGTAGACGCCCCCTTCTTCGCCTTCGGGGAAGAGGTTCGGGATGAGTCCGTCGCGGATGTACGAGGCGAACGCGCGCAGGATGCTCCCCGCCTCGCGGTACCGCCCGGTGACGAGGGTCAGCCCCTCGAGGCTGATCATCGTATCCCGCCCCCAGTCGGTGAACCAGTGGTAGCCGGCGATGACGGTGCGCGGCTCGTCGCCGGCCGCGCGCAGGCGGGCCTCGTCGGCCGCACGCTGATGGGGCCGGATGAGGAACTGGTCGGCGGCCAGCACGAGCTGCGCGGCGAAGTTCTCGTGGCCGTTTGGCCCAGCGATGGAGAGCAGCCGGTTGCGCCGCGCCATCTCCGCCTGGCACGCTTCGTCGTAGTCCAGCGCCATGACGACGTCCCACTCTTCGACCGATGCGACGAGGCCGACGTATCGGCCGCGCGTCAGCTCGATGCGGATCGCGCCGGGACTCCAGAGCGGTCCCTCGAACTCGTAGCCGCGGCTCTGCTCGACGCGGTAGAGCACGTGCGAGAACGTCCGCTCATCCGGATCGAGGTGCGCGCCGGCGCCGAACATGAGGATGCGCAGCGGCGGGTAGTCGCGGCCGTCGCTGATCTCCAGCCGGACTCCATCGGCGGTGACGCTCCACCGCTCCGCCAGCTCGGCGGTGAGCAGCCCCTCGTGCGGCCGGAAGTGCAGCGACGGCCGGAGGGCGAGGGTCAGGCCGTCGGGGCCGGCGAGGAGGCGATAGACGATGTAGGTGGTGTTCTGGGCGAACGTCATCAGGAGGCGCTTCTCGATCCGGATGCCGTCCTTCTCGAAGCGCCAGACGGGGAGGCCGTCCTCGAGCAGGAACTCCTCGAGCAGTTCGGGCTCGGGGTAGGCGACGTCGCGCCCGCCGCCGTGCTCGTCACCGCTCAGCCGCCAGCACAGCCCGTCCGGTCCGTGCAGCACTTCCTCGATGTGGTTGAACATCATGGTCCGCCCGGCCGGCGCCCGCAGGGAGGCGATGAGCTGCCCATGAAACCGCCGCGTGCACGCGCCGCCGATCGTCCCCGCCGCGTACCCGCCCAACCCGTTCGTGACCAGCCACTCGCGGATGATGAGCTGCTCGAGCTCGTCCCCGCGCCGCCACCCGACCTGGACCGGCTCCGCCTGCTTTTCCATCAGGCCGGCGGAGCTGCGCAAACGGTGCCCGGCGGTATGATCCTCGGCATGACGCAGCCGCCGCCCGAGCGAACTGAAGCCGCCCCCTACTACTTCAAGTACATCGATCGAGTGGGCGGCGACGTCGTGGAGGTCCTGGACCGGCAACGGACCGAGGTGCCCGAGCTGCTGCGAGCCATCTCCGAGCAGCGGTCCGCCAGCCGGTACGCGGCGGATAAATGGAGCATGCGCCAGGTCCTGGCTCACATCAACGATGCGGAGCGCGTCTTCGCCTCGCGCGCCTTCTGGTTCGCCCGCGGCTTCGAGTCGCCGCTGCCCAGTTTCGAGCAGGACGTCGCGACGCTGCACGCCCGCGCGGACGACCGCTCCTGGGCCAGCCACATCGAGGAGTTCGAGAGCATCCGCGCGGCGACGCTGACGTTCTTCCGCGACCTGCCGGAGGAGGCGTGGTCACGGCAGGGCATCGCCAGCGACAACCCGTTCACGGTGCGCGCGCTGGCGTACATCATCGCCGGCCATGCCATCCATCACCTCGGCGTCCTGCAGGAGCGGTATTCAGCGACCGCCGCACGCTGAGCTGAAGCGCGCCGCGCGTCTGCCGCCGGTGAGCGGGTCTTCGTAATAGACGGTCAGTTGCATGGTCTCCCTCGTCTGCAGGGCGAGCTCACTGGCGCTGACGGTGAACCTGCACTGCTCGCCGCCCCGGAGCACGCGCAGACATCTCCGCGAGTCGATCTCGTATCCGGAGACGGTCTGCCCCTGACGGCCGACGGGCAGGACGGCGATCACGCGCAGCGGCGTCGACTCGGGATTGGTCAGGGTGATGGTCTGCCTGCCGGTCGAGGTGAACCGCACCAGCGCCGGCTCGAAGCAAAGCATGCGGGCGGGGGGAGGCGGCGTTTGCACGATGACCTGCGGCGGCGGGAGCGGCACTGGTGCAGGCGGCGTGACGATCTCGATCGGCTTCGGAACACTTCCACGCAACGGGACCTGCGCGCGCTGATCGCCCGCGGCGATCTTCAGCGAGCCGGCGAACCGGCCGGGCTGCTTCGGCGCGAAGACGACGGCGATCATGCATCGTTCGCCCGGCGCGAGCGCTTCCCCGCAGCCACTGGTCATCAGGAACGGCCCGTCGACGACGGCGCTCACGCGCGCGAGCGGCTGCCCTCCTTCATTGCGGATGCTGGCCATCTGCGCAGGGATGCCGCGCGTGAGCGGGCCATCGCCGAAGTCGAGACGCGCGGGCGCGATGGCCATGCGCGGGGGTGTCGGCGTCACCACCGGCGGCGCTGCGATGACCGCGGCCCGCGGCTGCACGACGACCGGCGGCGGAACGACAATGGCCGGTCTGGGCGGCGTCGGCGCCGGCGGTTTCTCCCGTCCGAAGGCCAGCGCGGCACCGAGGCCGACGAGGAGGGGAAGCAGCCACTTCCCGCGGCGGCGTTTGCGCCGCTCCTCGTCGGAGTCGAAGTAGATGTCGATGACCGGCATGACTCAGCTCGCGCGATGCAGGTCGCGCACTTCGCAGCCATCCACCTCCAGGCGGACGACGGGCGTGTCGGAACGCTCGTTCGCTGACGTGGTGCCACTGGCGCCGCCGGCGACGATGGAGTGCACGCGGTCAGCGCCGGCGACGACGACCAGCCACGTCATCCAGAAGTCGACCAGCGGATGGACGTCGGTGATCTGCAGCACGTGCAGGAGCCGCAGGTTCGCCCGGGCCACGACGACGAACGCGACGATCGCCGCGACGGCGAACAACACCAGCTTCCGCCGCTCCCGCGTCCGCAGCCGCACCGCCACCCCCGACCGCACCCGCGACAGGCGCACGGTATTGATCAGGTAACTGACCGCCGCGACGATGCGCTCGGTCGCAAACGCCGCCACGGCGATGATGGCCAGAAGCCTCGCGGTTGCATCCATTTCGTACCCCTCTCACGGAATAGTGCCGCCGGTCGGCCGCGCGTTTCACGGGGCGTCGGATCCTACGCGCTTTCGGTGTGGATGCAGCCCGCCGTTCTATTGTGACTAGGCGACGAACATCGATCTGGCGATCTACAGACCGATGCAGCCACGCACGCCGAAGCGCGCCGGCAGAAGGAATTCGGAAAACGATCGGACCGGACGTCTGGATCGGCGGCGGCGCGATCATTCTGCCGGGCGTCCGCATCGGTCCGCGAGCCGTGATCGCCCGGAGATCAAGGAGTCATGACCTGTTGGCGTCATTGTCGCGGAAGGCACAGAGCTAAACTGCACTTCGTGGAACGGCCGAAAAGGACCAGCATCATCCTCGCAGCGTGTGGCTCACGCACCGCGCGAACGACGATGCCTTTGACGATATGTTCGAGCTGCTCCGGAACGAGCCTGAACGTGGGTGGAGATTGATTCGTGCCGTCGTCGGCTCCGCGCACGACTACGCAGTTCTTGCCGCAATCGCCGCTGGCCCGCTGGAGGACTTGATCAATCAGCACCGGGACGTCATTCTGCCGATCCTTGACGGGGAAGTGAAGACGAACGTCAGACTGCGGATCTGCCTTCGCGCTGCGTACGCTGACCTTCCGCACGACGTACGCGCGTTGGTGGAAGCAGAAACAGCGGACGTCCGGGATTTGCCTGCAGATACCGATGCGCAACTTGCCGGCGCCGACCTCGCCCTGGTCGTGTCGTGGCTTCACCATTCCGACACAGCGTGGGCTTCGGAGTTTCTGAAGGAGATGATCGAGAGCGATCCGCCTGCTGCATGGGACGTGCTACGTGTGCTGGCAGTCTTCGCCGACGAAGACGTGCGCCTCCGTCATGAAATCTTCGAGGATGCGTTCGGCCGGTTCATGCGACGACATTTAGCTGATTATCGCGAGAAACTCGTCGCCCTCGGACATAAGAATGATGCGTTTCGAAAATGGGTCGCGGAACGGAACGCCGCGGTAGGAGATGCCGAATCGTGGACGGCATTCCTGGCTCGGCTCGCGTCCGTCTAACGTCCTTGGTGTAAGCTGTGCGGCCCGTCCCGCGTGCCGAAGCCGGAGCGGCGCGGCGGTTGCCACCAATGAGTTGCGAAGCCACGACTGGCGGACTGCAACCGCCGTGACGCTGTCACGCTGGCGATGACGTAGGCAGCTCGGCTGCCGGGCCGAAGCCGGGCCGCATCAGCTTCACACCAAAGTTAGGCGGTCCATTTTAGATCTCATTGAGCGTGACGCTCGTACTAAAGTGAGGAACCACAGGCAATTCTGCTCCAAGTTCCGGCAGCAGTTGTCGTATCGTTTCGGTGAGGAGCGCAACACGCACACCGACCAGGACATCCAGTCGCTGCCACCACTCGATCGTCAGCGCGACTACGCGCGGTGTGGCAACTTGGCGGTCGATCTCTTCGAAAGTTCCAAGCTTAAACACCGGTCCCCCACTCATGCCGTATGGTTCCGGGACAGCTACAACTCTGCCACTCTTATCGACCATGCGTTCTCGCTCGAATGACATAACGAAGTGTGTTCGAGGATCGTAGCCGAGCCGCTCATACTTATCTTGGGCGGCGGGTTGCCCTCCGTAATAAAAGCTACTTCTCATGAATTTGTAGTCCGGAAGCGCTTTATTTTGCGAACCTGGAAAACCAACAAACCCATACGCTGTTTGTCGCGTCGGCAAGTCAGCAACATCTAAGTCGGCGGCAGAGAGCACCGGAGTACCCGGCGGTTCAAGCATCGCATCCGTGTCGAGCACAAGAAACGCAATGTCGTGTTCGAACTCGGGAGAATCTGCATTTTCACGAGGCCCAGTCGAATAGGCGGCGCCGCCGAACGGCACCGCCCGCGTTTGCCCGGGCATTTGAAGGTTGAACTCATGCCTTGCATGAAGGACGTGAGCCGCCGTGATAAGCACCGTCTGGTCGGCTAGGCCGAGCAGAAATCCCGATCCGATCGGACGGCCTTCGTCACCGCGAACACCGTAGATCGGACACACGAACTGTTGCACGTCGCGCTCGAGACGGGCAAGCGTAGCGTGGAAGCGACGAATCCTCTCGTCATCCGCTGGCGCGGCGGGAGCGGCGGCGCTGATACGTGCCTCAGCACGTTCGACACGCAGACGTTTCTCCGTGAGATGGGGCTGCGGACGTACACCGCGCACTAGTCCGGTTACGCTGAGATCTTCGTCGAGCGCGGGCCAGTGAAGCCCTACACCGTCGCCGATAATTTCGATGTCCTGACGATCCGAATCGGACGCTTCAAGTAGTCGCGGGAACCACGCCAGCGGCACGGATACGGTCCGGCCGTCCGTGAGTCGTACAACAATTTCCGATGCCGTCACGGTAGCTTCTACCGCACGCTCGTCAGTGTCGGTCACCGAAGTAGTCATTCCAAGCCTCAAGAAATTCCTCACGATGCCGAATCACGAGCTTCACGATCCTGTTCTGCTCGTGTGAAGCGAAACCCGCACATGATGCCACTTCGACCGCATCGAGCCAAACCTTGAGATGCTTCCGGCCCTCACGAACGTGGATATGCGGGGGTTCTCCTCGCTCGTTGCTGAAGAAATGGAAGCGATACGGGCCGATCGTGGCGACTGCTGGCATCGTTTTGATTTTCGCACAGGCGACACGTTCGATCCGCGTAACGTCCTTGGTGTAAGCTGCACGGCCAAGGCCCGCGTGCCGAAGGCGGAGCGGCGCGGCGGTTGCCGCCAAGGAGGCGCAAAGCCACGACTGGCGAACTGCAACCGCCGTGACGCCGTCACGCTGGCGACGAAGCAGGCAGCTCGGCTGCCGGGCCGAAGCCGGGCCGTGCCAGCTTCACACCAAAGTTAGGCGCCGCCACACAGCTCCTGCTTTGAGGAGTTGGGCACTCTCTTCGAGCGGCGTGCGATACGCCAACGCACCTGATGGCATCTGTGCGAGATCAATCGTCATATCCCAAGGAGATGAGGAACGTCCTCCGTGGACGAAGTGCTTGGCTGTGACCTTCTGGTCCCGCATCGACGCCAGTCGGCTCCTATCGGTCGCTCGCCCGTAGGCAAGAGATAGGAGTGCCTCCATCTCAGCCTCCACCGCCGTATTGGGCGCTCCGATTTGAAGCAACAGCTCCTTCAAGGCGCTCATCATCCGCGTTTCAGCCGTTGAACGCTCTCGTAGCCAAATGACGACAGGAAGCAGAGTTCGGCTGCTCATGTAGTGCAGGTACCGCTGCGAGCCGATGAACAAGGTGTTGGCATACCATGGACCGAGTAGCGCATTGCTCTCGTTCTCCGGCACGACCAGCTTTTCCGGAAGTCCGAAGGCGGCTCGATAGTTCGACGTGCAGAGGAGAACTGACATCAGGCTCGCTCCGTCACTGAATCGTGAGCCCGTGGGTAAGTTCGTCGGCAAACGCCTCTTGGACTTGTTTACCGCAGGCATCACTGCACACCATGAACACCACGTCCTTGCCTTCCGCTTTGGCGTCTGAATCGAAGGCAGCAACGGCCGCAAGAACAGTCCTGTCTGAAACGCTAAAAGCTAACTCGATAACTTTCCCTTCGACTAACGAGAGATCCATGCCCTCGTGAACGCGAGCGCCTACCGCCACTACCGAGTCGTCTTCGCCAATGAGCTTGCCGCACCAGCCACACTCTGCCTGAAAGCGTTCCGCACGACGAGCAAAGATCGTGTCGACCTTCTTGCGATTTTGCCTTGCTCGGGTAAGTTTGCGAAGGTAGCTCATGATCGAAGCGTATCGTAATGCCCGTCGCGTCGCTACTAACGGCGGCATCGATTGGATGGCGAGGTGGTGTCGTCAGATGCTGCGTTGCCGGCTCATTTGGCTCAGCCGAGACTGATCTTCGCGCGCGCCTAACGTCCTTGGTGTAAGCTGCACGGCCGGTTCCGCGTGCCGAAGCCAAAGCGGCGCGACGGTTGCCGCCAATGACGTGCGGAGCACCGAGTGGCGAACTGCAACCGCCGTGACGCCGTCACGCTGGCGACAACGTAGGCAGCTCGGCTGCCGGGCCGAAGCCGGGCCGTGACAGCTTCACACCAAAGTTAGGCGGTATGCGACCAAATCGCTGATCGCAATCACGGTCGGATGGCCACGAGCCGCGCCTACGCTCACACGACATCGTTTCCGAACCCGTCGCCGTCCTTCACAAGAAGGTTCCTTGACGTGCTCCGCGCTGGCCAGGGCGTCACGCTTGGGGTGACTTGCGTTTGATCACATTGGCGAGGTAAGCGGCCGCTGCGTGGAAACCTAAGCCGGACCCTATGAACTGCGGCCGCTTATCGACCCCGAAATAGATAAACACCGCCTGCCGGCTACTCTCCGGCAGGTAAGCCACAAACGCTGGCGGCGCGGCGGCGCAAAACTCGTGGTAAACGGCATCGACCGCGTGACTGGTGTACGGCAGAAACAAAACTATACGTGATACCGGCACATTATCTGCCAAGTACGCCAATTCCGCGTATAGCCCGGCGGATACAGAGCCAACCAGGACAATAATAGTGTCTACCGCAAGTGCTACTCGCCGAAACTGCTCGAACCAATCCGCCTCAGCTGTGAGGCGCATCGTACAAGACTGCTGAAGTGACTCCCGAGGATCCGCGAGGCAGACAGTTCTCCCCGCACCTGCGAGTGCGGCAGCAAGAACATCCTCAGCACGCGGCTGGAACATGAGCTGCTGCATTCCGATCGGCTGCCGCCCGAACACATGTGTTTCACCTGCACTCGGTGATCGCAGCGACACCAATTCGTCCAGAAATGAGCGCAGATACAGAATATTCGGCTTCGCAGATGGCACGGCTGGAATGTCAGTAGCAAACCAACGCCGCGCGCGATCGAATGCTCGATATGCAAAAGCGAATGCGACCGATCCGAGCATGAAAGCTGCGACTCGGGGAGCAGCATCCTCATGAGTGAAGCGGGCGATGAAGGTCAGTACCCGCCGGCAATCAGCGCAAGACAGCCGCCACAGGTCCAACCGATTCCGCGCGTGCCCCTTCGCATACGTGACGATACTAATCCGCGTAACGTGCTTGGCGTAAGCTGCACGGCCGGTTCCGCGTACCGAAGCCGGAGCGGCGCGGCGGTTGCCGCCGAGGAGTTGCGAAGCCACGACTGGCGAACTGCAACCGCCGTGACGCCGTCACGCTCGCGACAAGGCAGGCAGCTCGGCTGCCGG
>DATEOX010000605.1:0-5341 GCA_035273585.1 Thermoanaerobaculia bacterium | reverse complement strand
CCATCTGTCATCCCTCCGCGACCGTCTACTTCAAGAGGATCCGTTCCTGGTCCTGCCACTCGGCGACTTCCGAAGTGATGATGCGATCGCCCGGCTGGAGGCCTTCCAGCACCTGCAGGTAGTTCAGCGACACCTTGCCCGCCTTGATCGTGACCCTCGTCGCGTAGTGACCGGCGGGGTCGAGCTTGTAGACGCTGATGGCCGCATCGTCCTTCACGTAGGAAGGCTTGCCCACGTAGATCGTGTTCGGCAGTTGGCTGACGTAGATCGTCCCTTCGACCGGCAGTTGCGGCCGGGCGCCCGCGGGCAGCGCCTCGTGCAGAGCGACGTCCACCACCACGGTGCCGTCCGTGACGCCGGGGTCGACCCGCGTGACCACTCCATCGACCGTTCCGTTGCGGGTGTCGACGACGACCTTTTGTCCCGCCTGCACCTGGGTCGCCTCGCGCGCCGGGACCTTCAGCTCGGCGTAGAGCTGGTCCTGCTGCGCGATCCGTCCGATCGGGCTGCCCGGCTGCAGTTGCTGGCCCACTTCCACGTTGATGGCCTGCACGATCCCGTTGATGCCGGCCGTGACCTTGAGGTTGCCGGCCTGCGTCCGGGCCCGCTCCAGCGCCCGGGCCAGTTGGCTGACGCGGGAGCGCTTGACGGAGAGCTGGACCTGCACGTTGCCCCGTAGTTTGCTGAGCCGGCTGCCCTGGATCTCGTAGGTCTTCTTGAGCTGGGCCAGATCGAGCCGGGAGCGCTTCAATTCGATTCCGGAGAGGAGGCCGGCGCTGGCCAGGGACTCATCGGCTTCGGTCTTCGCCTGCGCCTTTTCGTAGTTGAACTGGACCTGGGTGAGCTCGACTTCCTGATTGAGGACGTTCGTCTGCAGCTCGGCCTCGGAGGCCTGCAGGTCGGCCACCGCCCCTTCCCATTCCGATTGCGCTTCTTCGGCGCTGGTGATGAGCTGCGGATTGGTCAGATCGACCAGCACCTGGCCGACGCTCACCACCGCCCCCGGCTTGATGTCCGCCCTGGCCACCCGGCCCGGCACCTGCGCAGCGAGCTGCTCGATGTGATTGGACAGCAGTTGGCCGTTGGCGCCGACCTTGATTTCCATCAGGCCCTGCCGCACGGTCTCGATGCTCAGCGTCGTCCGATCGACCCGGCGCGTGCTGAAGTCGATGTTGGCGAGCAGCACGCCGCCGCCGATCAGCACGACGGCAACCGTGGCGACGACCGCCGGACGTTTGAGCTGGGATGCTTTCGATTTTCTGATTGCGCGATCCATAGGGGGCCACCGTTCGATTCAAAGCGCTGGAGAGTTGGACTGCGTCCGACTGAGGGGAGAAGAAACGTCTGGCACGGCAACCACACGCTGGCGGCCGATCCCGTGAGCACGCATCGAGCAAATCCGGTCAGGGCAAACGGCACGTGCGCCGGCGCTCGCGCATCGCGTGCGGTCGTGGTCGGGGTATGGCGAGTAGCCGTCGGGAAGTCTGGACATGGGCTTCGCCTCGGTCGGTTCCATGAGTCGGAACCAGCCACGAACAGCGGATGAACGAGACTCAGGCCCTGCTACGCCGTTCGGACGACTGCGCCGACCCTGATACGAAGCGGATGCCCGAGTCGTTCATCGGTTTGTGTCACCAAATTTGCGTCTATCGTAAGGCGTGAGAAGTACGAAAACCTTCTTACAGGGAACGCTCCGCCCTGTCGGTTGCATGAACCGCCCACGACGACCGCACACTGCAAACATTACGAGCGGGAACCGGTGGGTCGAACGACACCTACTATTGGGAGGTCGCTACTCTTCCAGAATTCACACTTGATGTCAAGAAGGATTTACGTTATCTGCACGAGATTTTCGGCCTGGCAGGCGGGTCTATTGATGAGGTAGTAGTTCATATGCAATAGTATTGGTCGTCGTGGCCGAGTCTGCTGTGACGTAGGAGCAACCAACTTGTCTCCGTCCTCGGATGGGGCGGAAAGGCGGGGAGCGGCGTCTCCTGCCGGACCGGGTCTTCGGCGCCTCCATCCCTTCAGACGGGCCAGACATCCGGATGTTCGGCTCCGGTCCGGATGATTGCACGCGACGCAAACCGCGGGTGGGGCCCCGACCGCGATTCAGCGCATGGGATGGGAAGAGATCAGTTTCCGCGACGGTCGCGGCCCGGTTTGCTCGGCTTCGAGCGCGCCAGGAGCTCGCGCGGAAACTCGACGGCCACGGACTTGCGGAGGATCGACACTGAGACGATCAGGCGCAGCGATCCCTTCTCCTTCACCACGATGCCGCTGTAGCCGCTGAACGCCCCGTCCGTGATGCGGACGGTGTCGCCGGGAATCAGATCGTCGTGAGGGGTGAGAATCGCGCCGCTGGCCTGGAGCTTCCTGATCTGCAGCAGCTCGGCGGCCAGCTCCGCCTGGTCCGGAACCTCGATCATGTTCGCCACGGCGCTGGTGCGCCACAGCGTCTGGCGAAGCCCTGCCACACGACGCAGAAAGATGTAGCCCGGAAAGAGCGGTAGATGGGAGACGAACGTTCTCCCCGAGGTCCGCTTCGTCTGCTTGACCTGGGGCAGATAGAAGGGCATGCGGCCTTCCAGAAGCAGCCGGGCCACCGTCTTTTCCTGGCGGCTGCGCAGATGGGCGATCTCCCACGGCGCATCCAGAATTGGAAGGTCGAAGAGGTCATCCGGGAAGATGTCGCACTCCTTGTGCAGAATCGGCATTGCGGAGGCCGCTAGTATCTCCGATCCGTGCCGCTGATTCCAGGGTGTGGCTCGCTGCAGTACCATCCGCGCTCATGAGACTTCTCTCGCTTCTCCTCGCGGCGTTCCTCATCTCCTCTCCCCTCTTCGCCGACGATCTGGCGGACATCAGAACGGAGATCGCCAGGCGGCATGACGAGGCGGTCAAGCGGCTGCAGGACTGGATCGCGCTGCCCTCCATCGCCGCGGAGGATCGCGGCTTTCCGGCCGGCGCGGAGCATATGGCGAAGCTCGCGCGCGAGGCGGGCTTCCAGCAGGCGGTGGTCATCCCGACCGATGGAAAGCCGGGCGTGTTCGCCACGCTCGACGCCGGCGCGGCGAAGACGGTCGGCCTCTACTTCATGTACGACGTGAAGCAGTTCGATCCGGCGGAGTGGAACTCGCCGCCGCTCGAGGCGCGCATCGTCGACCGGCCCGGCCTGGGCAAGGTGATGGTCGGCCGCGGCGCGGTCAACCAGAAGGGGCCGGAGGCGGCCTTTCTCGCCGCGCTGCACGCCATCCGCGGCGCCGGGAAGAAGATGCCGGTGAACCTCGTGCTCGTCGCGGAAGGGGAAGAGGAGATCGGCTCGCCGCACATCGGCCAGCTCGTTCATCGTCCCGAGGTGGAAGCGGCGTTGCGCAGGACGGCGGGCGTGTTCATGCCGGCGGCGTCGCAGGACCTGGACGGCATCGTCACCGTCAGCCTCGGCGCGAAAGGCGTGGTCGAGCTGGAGCTCGTGTCCACCGGCGAAAAGTGGGGCCGCGGCCCGGCCAAGGACATCCACTCCTCGCTCAAGGCGATGGTCGACAGCCCGGCATGGCACCTGGTCAAGGCGCTGGACACGCTCGTGTCCGACGACGGCAACCGCATCGTGATCGACAACTATCCGAAGCCGCTGCCATTGAGTGCCGAAGAGAAGGCGATGATCGCCGCCGCCTCGCGGCGGCGGAGCGAGGAGCGGGCGAAGCAGCAGTACGGCGTCAGGCACTGGATCGACGACCTGCCGTGGGTCGAGGCGAACGAGCGGCTGGAGTCGCAGCCGACGGTGAACATCGAGGGCCTCGTCGGCGGCTACACCGGCGTTGGCGGCAAGACGATCCTCCCCCACCGCGCGGTGGCCAAGATCGACATGCGCCTCGTGCCGGACATGAAGAAGGACGATGCCGTCGCGGCGCTGAAGGCGCATCTGGCCAAGCGCGGCTTCGGCGACATCGAGGTGAACGTCACCGGCGGCTACGACCCGACCGGCACCGTCGCCAGCGCGCCGCTGATCCAGTCGCAGATCGCGGTGCTGAAGCGCGCCGGCATCGACCCCGTGCTCTGGCCGCGCAACGCCGGCTCCTATCCCGGCTACGTCTTCACCAATGCGCCGCTGAAGCTCGCCTCCGGCCACTTCGGCCTCGGCCACGGCAGCGGCGCGCACGCGCCCGACGAGTACTACGTCATCGAGTCGGCCAGCCCGAAGGTGCAGGGCTTCGACGGCGCGGTGCTGTCGTTCGTGGAGTACCTGTACGAGCTGGGCAAGTGATCACCGGATGATCCTTCAACGATGGGCCGTCACCCCCACCTGCCGGCAGTACTCGAGGACCGGACACGTCGAGCACTTGGGCAGGTGTCCCGTGCAGATGTGCTTCCCGAACGGCACCAGCAGCCGGTTGATCTCGATCCAGTACTCTCGCGGCAGCTTCTGCTCCAGCACCCGCATCGTCCCTTCGGGCGAGCTGGCCGCGACGTAGCCCCACCGGTTCGTCACCCGATGCACGTGGATATCCACGCTGATCCGCTCTGCCCCACAGGCCACACCCATCGTCAGGTTCGCGCACTTGGGGCCGACGCCGCGGAATGACGTCAGTATCTCGAAGTCACATGGAATCTCGCCGCCGAATTCGGCCACCGTGCGCCGCGCGATCTCGCGGATCTGGGCAGCCTTCGCCTCGTGAAAGCTGCTCACACGGATCAGCGCGTCGATCTGCGATACCGACAACTTCGCCATGGCGGCCGGCGTCGCCGCACGCTCCAGAAGCCTGATGGCGGTGGGCAGACTCACCTCGTCGCGAGTGCGGATGGAGATGATGCACGCGACGAGCTGCTGAAACACGCTCTCGAAACCTCGCTCAGCCAGCTCGAACATGGCTGCGTCCGCGTGGCCCGTCACCGCCGCGCGGATGCGGCGCAGCACGATGTGAATGTCGAACCGCCGCTTGCGTCCAGCCGGCGTCGGTGTCGGCGCGGCTCGGTTTTTCGTCCGCGATGCCATGCAAGCGTCGAGCGCAGAGCCGGTGCCGCACTCCTCCCGACGCACATGCGGCTCGCGGAAGTGATCACGGGATCATTCTGATGGGCAGCCCTCTCTCGGCTGCCCACCGTTCCCACTCCTCGGCTGAGCGGGCGCGGAAGACTTCCCGCAGCCGCTCGACGGTCGGCTCCTGCACGCCGAGAGCGTCCTTCACGGCATGGAAGAGACGCGGCTCGAGAGCGGCCAGCGCGATCCATCCGTCCGCCGTCTGATAGATGTTGTATTGGGCGAGCCCGCCGCCCAGCGGTCCGCCGGGGCGTGTGAGGCCGTAGCGCAGCGGATCGGCGAACGCGGCGGCGGCCTCCTCCA
>DATEOX010000604.1:0-4811 GCA_035273585.1 Thermoanaerobaculia bacterium | reverse complement strand
GGGCCCCTCATCCGCCCTTCGGGCACCTTCTCCCCGCGCGGCGGGGAGAAGGGTCTCGGCGAGCTTCGTCATGCCGTGGCCCGCCATCCGACGAGGCAGTCGTCCGTCAGCGCGGTGAGCGGCACGGCCTCCGGGTCGCACAGATGCCGCGGGCGGAGCGGCTGCAGATCGCAGCACGACGCGGCGGCGTAGTTGAAGTAGAAGATCCGCCGCGGCCAGGGGGAGACGTTCGGCGCCGAGGCGTGGATGGTCAGGGAGTCGAAGAGGATCGCCGTTCCCGGAGGCCCCATCATCGGCACGATCCCGTGCTCATTCGCCGCCCTGGTGACCAGATCGAACGGGATGTCCATGCCGTCCGGCACGAGGATGTGCCCGTCCCGATGCGAGCGGGGGATCATCATCAGCGGCCCGTTGCAGGGGTTCACATCATCGAGGAAGACGCCGACGATCGTCGCGCGCGGCGTGCGCATGCCGTCCTGCCGGTACCACTGGTTGAAGTCCTGATGCCACGGCCAGCCGCCGCCGGCGAACGCGGTCTTCACGTTGAGGCGCGACTGGAAGACGTGCACCGGCTCGCCGAGGGACTGCTCGACCGGATGGAGCAGGCATGGATGGCGGGCCAGGCGGGCGAAGAGGTCGTGCTCGAGGTGCGCGCCGAAGACCATCTTGATGACGTCCGAGTCTTCCTCGGCGATCACGTGCTCGCCGCGCGCGGCGACCAGCGCGTCCGCCGCGTTGCGCATCAGCTCGACCTCTTTCGCGGTGAAGAGGGAGGGGAGGGAGAGGAACCCTTCCTCCGCGAGCGACGTGCGTTGCCGGTCCGTGAGTCTCATGCTTCCGCCAGTTCGAAGATCGGGAACCGCACCTCGGCCAGGAAGTTGATGTGCAGCCGCGGCCAGTTCGTTACCGAGCGCACGGTCACGCCGTGCAGCGAGTGCGGGGAGTGGATGAAGAAGACGAGGCGGTTCGCCGCGTACGGGATGCGCTTCACCGGCTCGACGAGCGACGCGTCGACGAAGCGGCCATGCTCGTAGCGCCGCTCCGCGCCGCAGAAGCGGTAGAGCTCGAGGTCGCCCCCTTCCGCGTCATCGCCGGGCAGGCGGCAGTAGAGGAGGCCGGCGAAGAGCGCCACCTGGCGGTCGACGTGACAGGAGTTGGAGCTGGAGGGCATCGTGACCGGCGAGCCCCAGCAGGCCTGGCAGTCGAGGGCGACGTCGGCGAACGGCTCGACGCCGCGGACGCTCGTCCGCGCGTCTTCCAGGCGGCAGCCGAGGCGCGACTCGAGATCGGGATGCAGCGCGCGGATGGCGTCGCCGAAGAGCGCCATCGCCTCGGCGAAGAACTCCGGCGAGGTATGGGCGCGGGCGAAGTCCTTCCACGGCTGCGCCACGCGCGGATCGGAGAGGATGCGCGCCGTCGGGAGGCGGTAGGTGCTGTTGTTCTCCAGCGGATGGTCGTCGACGATCAGGTCGGCGTCGGGGAAGGCGAGGCGGTCGTAATCGGCCGCGGCATCGTCCACGACCACGTGCGGGAACGGCTCGTGCGCGATATCTTCGCGCTCAATCCTGCGCAATATAGTTGTCATATTGCTCCGCCGCCTCCCGGGCCCGGACGAGCGGCAGGACCTCATCATGGAAGTTCGTCATCTCCTCCATGTCCGGCCAGCCCATGAAGAGGAACTGGGTGATGCCCGCCGCGCGGAACTCGAACAGCGCGTCGGCGACGTCCTCGGGCGAGCCGACGATGGCCATGGCCGGCGCGCCGAGGAACGGGACCGCGCCGGACCAGAGATAGTCGGTCAGCCAGGCGTCGTTCTTCTGGGCCAGCTCGTAGGTCGAGGTGAAGGCGACGGAGTCCGAGCGCTTGGCGAACTCCTCGTGCGTCCGGCGCGGCCGGCCGCCCACTTCCTCGAGCAGCTTCTCCGCCGCGGCCAGCGCCTCGCGCCGCGTGGGGCGGACGATGAGCGACACGAGGAGGCCGACCTCGATGCCGCGCCCGAGCAGCTCGGCGGTTCGCTGGCGGAGCACTTCCGGCTTGTCCGGCAGGCGCCACAGGCAATCCGCGTGCTTCACGGCCAGCTCCTCGGCGCGCGCGGAGTTGCCGCCCAGGAACATCTCGGGGCGGGTGCGGTCGGGGGCGACGAACGGGACGTTCAGCTTCCCCTTCTCGATGCGGTAGTACTTGCCTTCGAAGTCGACCTCGGCCTCGCGCCGCCAGAACGCGTCGCAGACGGTGAGGAACTCGTCGGTGCGGTCGTAGCGCTCGTCGTGCGTGAGGAAGTCGCCGTAGTAGCGCTGCTCCTCCGGCGTGTGCCCGGCCACGACGTTGAGGCAGATGCGGCCGTTCGTCATGGTGGCCACGCTGTTGACCTGCTGCACGAAGACGGTGGGAGAGAAGATGCCGGAGCGCACCGCGACCATGAACTTGATCTTCGTCGTCAGCGCGCCGAGAACCGCCGCAAGGACGATCGGGTCGGGACGATGGAACCCGAACGCGGTGAGCAGCGAGTCGATCTCGCAGTCTTCCGCATGGCGGCAGAAGCGGACGAGGGTGTCGAGCGCGGGAACCCCCACCGCCGCCCGCGCCTGCGCGCCGCGGTACTTTTCGCCGGCGGAGGACATGCTCCAGTGGAAGCGCATCATGGCTCCGCCCCCCGCCCAGTTGCTGGTTGCTGGTTGCTGGTTGTTAGTGCCGCAGCGCATGGGCCATCGACTACTAGTAACCAGCAACTAGCAACCAGTAACTCGTCCATCACGCCGCCCCCACCTCATCCAACCGCATCCGCACCAGCGCCTGCATTCGCCGTGCGACGGCCTCGTACACCTCCTGCGCTTGGCCGATCGGGTCGGGGATGTCGCCGTCGGGGTCGAGGCAGCGCACCTTCGACGCGGCTTCGGGGAAGCGTTCCAGGAGGGCCTGTCGCTGGGAGGCGGTCATGGTGTAGATGACGTCCGCTCCGGCGACGAGCTCCGGGGCGAGCTCGCGGGCCTCGTGTCGCGGCGCGGTGATGGAGAGGCCGCCGAGGGCGACGTGCGAGGCGTCGGTCATGGGTGAGCCAAGACGCGGCGTGAGGCCGGCGCTCTCGGCGCGGATGCGGCCGCGCAGGACGGCGTCGAGCGGCAGGCCGAGGCGGGCGGCGAGCTCCGCGTTCGAGATCGCGGCGGCCATCGGCGAGCGGCAGGTGTTGCCGCTGCAGACGAAGAGGATGAGGCGGTTCGCGGCCGGCACCGCGGCGGCGCGCAGTCCGCGGCCGCGCAGGAACGCCCAGGCATCCTCGAGCTGGTGATGGAACGGCGATAGGAGGAGCAGCGCGGCGAGCATCAGCAGTGCACCGACCAGGTCGCCGGTCGCAGGCGCGTGGAGGCCGGCGGCGCGGCTGAGGATCACGGCGGCGGAGATGCCGGCCAGCAGGCTCGCGCCGCAGAAGAGCGGGATGGTGAACGTGTTCTCGCGGCGGTCGAGGTAGAGGAGCGTCAGGCACGAGTAGAGACAGGCGTAGAAGAAGCCGATGGCCAGCGTCGTCGTCGGTGCGTGCAGGTAGCCGCTGCGGAGCGCGCCGGGCGCCGCGGCGGCGATGATCGCCGGTACGGCCACGAGCAGCGAGCAGGCGACGAGGATCTCGGTGACGAAGTAACGGCGGGTGATCACCGGGTCGTCCACCTTGCCTACCCACGTCATGCAGAGGAGGCGGAGCGCGTAACCGGTGAGATAGGCCGAGAGGTTGAGCAGGACGAGGCCGGTGATGCTCAATTCCTTCGTGAAGAAGATGGCCACGCCGACGGCGCCGAGGCTGACGAACAAAGCGGCCCAGGAGAACCAGCGCACACGCCGGCGCAGCGCGGCGTCCACGATCGGAGCCATGATCAGTACGCCGCCGCGCATCAGGAGGAGGGCCAGGATCACCGAGACGCCGCGGAAGGTGTAGGCCAGCGTCGTGGCGGCGATGATCAGCGCCGTGCCGATGCCGGAGACGATCAGCGGCAAGGTCGGCTTCATGGCGTAGCGCCACCAGCCGAGGATCGTGACGATGATCAGCAGCGTGGCCACGGTGGCCAGCAGCGTGCGGGGAAGGAGCGGGACGCCGTCGGCGAACCCGCCGCTGGCGGAGAGCAACCGCACCAGCGAGGCGTACGGCGTGTAGAAGATGAAGTAGCCGAGCGCGAGCACCCAGATGAACCAGTGGCCTTGTTTCCTGATGCGCGCCTGCACGGCAACTCCTCCTCTCCCTGACTACGGCTTGAAGAACGATGAATCGAAGGTCTTCCCGAGAATCTGCCGGCCGATGGTGGCCAGCACCTGGTCGTCGTTGTCGTGGCGGATGTAGATGGAGAGGTCGCGCAGGATGCGCTCGATCGGGCTCGGCCGGTTGAGCACGCGCGCCCCACAGGCACGGATGCAGTGGTCGACCGTCTCGCTGGCCAGATGCTCGGCCAGATGGCGGATCCTGCTCCCCGCCGCCTGCGCCTCGGCGTAGCGGCCGTCCTCCCACATCGTAGCGATGTGGCGCAGCCAGAGGTGCATCGTCTCGACGTTCAGCGCCATCTTCGCCACGTGATGCTGCACGTACGGGTCGTCCGTCTTGTTCTGGTTGCGCAGGAAGGCCACGCCGTACTCATAGGCCGCCTCCGCCGCGCCGAGGAAGGAGGAGGCGTAGTGCGGCACGAAGCAGGTCTGCCAGCCGTCGCGCAGGTACTGGCCGGGCGCGCCGACGAGGTTCTCGCGCGGGATGAAGGTCTTGTCGAAGTGCACCGCGTGGCTGACCGTGGCGCGCATGCCGATCGGATCCCACCAGGAGCCGTCGAAGCGGATGG
>DATEOX010000603.1:0-8090 GCA_035273585.1 Thermoanaerobaculia bacterium | reverse complement strand
AAGGTGTAGTCGGGCGGCACGGTCGCGCCGCTGCTGGAGGTGAAGTGCACCGTGCCGGTGTACGACGCGACCGTCGCCTCCGACCCGTCGAGCGCCGTAACCGTTACGTTGAACGGCGTGCCGACGGTGGCCGAGGACGGCGCGGTGAAGCCGAGGTGCGTCGCGGTCGGCTGCGACGGCGGGTCGAGGTTGGTCAGGCTGAAGCTCGCCGTCAGTGAGTTGATGGTCGCCGTCACGTTGTAGGTGCCGGAGACGCTGTTCGCCGTGAACACCGGCGCCGTGGCGATGCCGCTCGCGTCTGTGGTCACGTTGGCCGTGGTAGAGCCGCCGGCGAACGTGCCGGAGGCGCCGGCGCCCGGCGCGGTGAAGACGACGCCGACGCCTTCGATGCCGTTGTTGCCCGAGTCCGTCACCTTCGCCTGGAGCTGCGTGGCGAAGGCGGTGTTGACGAGCGTCGACTGCGGCGTGCCGGCGATGGCCTGGATCGCCGCCGGCGTGGCCACGGCGGGGAGGAAGTCGCTGGCCCGGATGCGGGGGAAGAACTGGTAGCCGCTGTCGAGCGGCGAGCTGCTGTCGAACTGCCCGAGGACGCCGATGATGGAGAAGGTGCCGGAGGGCGGCGCCGTGCCGTCGATGTCGGTGTCGCCGTCGATGCGGATGGTGCCGGTGCCCGTCGCGTCCTGGATCACGTAGTTCGTGTTCGCGGCGAAGGTGGCCGGCGGCGAGACGAGGGTGACGTTGTTGATGCGGAGCAGCAGCCCTTCATGCGTCTCGCCGCCCGGGCCGTCGCCGATCTGGGAGAGCGTCACGACCTGGGGCGAGACCGGCGGCATCGTGCCGGCGGGAAGCGTGACGACGCTCGCCGCGGAGGTGCCCGGGTTGATCTCGGTCAAGCCGTTGAACTGTTGCACCTGGCCGACCACCTCCACGCTGTCGCCGATGCTCGGCGCGGCGGGGTTGGATGTATTGAAGATGTCGACGCCGCCGGTCGGATCCTGGATGTAGATCTCCATGCCCGCGGCGCCGCGGAAGTCGACCGACGTCACCACGCCGCGAACCTTCACCGTCTGGTTCAGGCGATCCGGGACGTAGTCGTCCGGCGTGAGGCCGGTCGTGGCATCGACGTCGGCGCGCGCGTCGGCGATGGTGATGAGCGACGGGCCGCCCGCGGCCGCGCCGAGGTCGGTGCGGTTGCGCGGCGCGATGTCGTAGAGCGAGTCGAACGGCCGCAGCGGGTCATCCTGCTGCAGCGTGCCGGTCACGGAGAACGTGCCGGACGGCGTGGCCAGGCCCGGAATGTCGGTGTCGTGGTCGATCTTGAGCTGCAGCGAGCCGGTGCCGTCGGTGATGGTCAGGAACGAGTCGATGCCGTTGTCGCTGGCCGGGATCGTGCCGCTCGTCACCGTGCAGTTGTCGATGCGGATGAGGTGCGCCTCGAGCCCCTCCGGATTGGCCAGGATCTGGGCGATGGTCTTCACCTCCGGCACCGGGGCGCCGCCGGCGCTGACGAGGGCGATCTGGTACGGGTTGTACGAGCCGGGCGCCGCGGCCCACGGCTTGTCGATGCCGTCGAACGGCGGCGTGACCTCCAGGCGCAGGCGCCCGAGGTTCTGGCCGATCAGGCCGGCGATGGTGTACGTGTTGCCGGTCGACGTCGGCTGCGGTGCGGGCGAGGTCGGCTCGATGGTGCGGAAGACGTTCAGCGCGCCGGTGGCGTCCGAGACGTAGTCGTCATTCGTCGAGGCGGAGTAGCTGCCGGTGCCGGCCAATGTCGTGGCCTGCACGCGCGCGGCGTAGTCGAGGTACTGCGGCTCGCCGAGGGCGTTGAGCACGCGGAGCGAGGAGATCGGAGTGATGCCGGAGAAGTAGCCGTTGGAGAACGAGGTCGACGCGCCGCCGGCCACCGCGGTGATGGTGTAGTCGACGCGCGTGCCGTTTGGCTGGGGCGGGATGGTGGCCTCGAAGATGCCGCTGTTCGGCACCATCATCACCGGCGCCTGCGCCGCGCCATTCAGCGAATAGTTCAGCGTCACGCTGGTGATCACATCTTCGGCGTCGGCCACGTTGGCCTGCACCGTGGCCGTCTCGCTGGCCAGCGGCACGCCCGGCACGAGGTTCGGGACGACCGTCGGCGGGAAGTTCGTCATCACGCCGGCGCCGGTCGAGTCGAGGTCGTACACGTGCGCGGAGGCGGGGATGCGCACGCCGCCGTCGTCGAAGCTCTCCATCGTGAAGCTGGTCGTGCCGTCCGTCTTGAGCAGGATCGTGCCCTGTCCGGCGTGCGCCTGGTCGGCGCCGGAGTAGCCCTGCAGCGTGCAGCGGGTGTCGCCCACCGGGCTCGGATCGGTCTGATAGAAGACCGGGCCGTTGCCCGGGCCGGGGATGCCGGTGCCCGGATAGGTGTTGCCGCTCGTGACCGGGATGTTCAGGTATTTGTTGACCGTCTCCCGGTTCGGGTGGCCGAAGGTGTTCGTCGCGCCGGCGCTGGCCAGCGAGGTCTCGGCCTTGAGCTGTCCGAGGAAGCGGCGGTTGTTCGCCGTCGTGGAGCCGTGGTGGTCGAGCTGCACGACGTCGACGTCGCCCGCGAGCTGGGCCACGAACGTCTCGACGTCCGGCGTCTTGGCCGTGGTCGTCGAGCCGCCGCCGGTGAGGTCGCCGGAGATGAGGAAGTCGAAGTCGTTGTACTGGATCAGCGTGGAGATGGACTCGCTGTTGAGGTCCGTCTGGGAGATGAAGATGTTCGTGCCGCCCAGGAGACGGCCGCCGGCCACGAGGCAGGTGGCCTTCATCCCGCCGCCGAGGTCGATCACCGTGCCGGGGTTGATGGTCTGGCGGGTGATGGTCCCGGAGTGGGAGGCGAGCGCGTTCTTGTACGCGGTGTAGGCCGTGCCGGTGCTGTTGGTGATGACCGGCGGGATGACGGTGGGGCCGTCGCCGTTGTCGTATGCGGTGCCGGCCACGCGGCCGGCGTTGATGACCTCGGTCATGCCGGCGTCGTGGTCGACGTGGTAGTGGGTGACGATCGTGTTGTCGATCGTGGCGATGCCGAGGGTGTTGAGCAGGGGGATGACTTTGGAGTTGCCCTTGCCCGTCTCACCGGCGTCGATGAGCAGCGTCTTGTTGGTCGGCGGCGGGCCGACGATCAGCGTGCCGGCGCCCTGCCCGATGTCGACGAAGTAGACCCGCGCCAGCGATCCGCTCGGCGGCGGCGCGCTCGGCAGCGCATTCGCCTCGGCCGAGTCGCCGCTCTCCGACGCGCCGTTCAGCGCGGAGACGACATAGTAGTAGCGCGTGCCGTTCGTCACGGCGTTGTCGGTGTAGCTGGTGCCCGCCTGGTTGGAGGAGATCGTCGCGTACGGGCCGCCCGCGGTGAGCGAGCGCTTCACGTTGTAGCCGGTGGCGCCGGCGCTCGCGTCCCAGGTCAGGCCGACCTGATGGTTGCCCGGCGTGGCCACGAGGTTCAGCGGCACCGGCGGGGCGGAGGCGGACTGCACGTTCAGCGGGATGGTCGTGGCCGAGCTGCGGGCCTGCCCGTCGGTGATCGTGGCCGGCATCGACTTGGCGCCGATGGAGGTGGAGATCGAGACGGTGGCCAGGAAGGAGAAGACGTTGTCGCCCGGCGAGGCGTCGCCGTTCGAGCCGTCATCGAAGAAGGCCTGGGTCGGGCTGCCGCCGATGGCGGAGAGATCGGCCACGACGCTGACGCCGGTGCTGACCGGGTTCTGGCCGAGGGTGACGGTGACCTTGAGGGTCGTCTGCTGGCCGGGAGCGACGGACGGCGGGGTGGAAGAGCCGACGCCGGTCGGCGCGGTGCGCGGGATGATGTCCGCCGTGCTGCGGGGCAGGATCTGGTAGCCGCTGTCGAACGGATTCGACGTGTCGTGCTGGCTGACCAGCCCGACGAGGGAGAAGACCCCGGTCGGCGCGTTCGTGCCGACGATGTTCGTGTCGGCGTCGACCCGCAGCTCGCCCGCCGTGCCGTCGCTGATCACGTAGTTCGTGTCGCCGGCGAAGGTGGCGGGGGACATGGTGAGGTTGTCCACCCGCACGAGCTGTCCTTCGAGCGACTCGTTGATGCCGGCCAGGGTGACGGTGAGCGGCGTGACGCTGCCGCTGCCGACGACGGTGGCCGCAGAGGCGGTGAGCTCGGTGAGGCCGCTGAACTGCGTCACCGTGCCGGTGACCTCGATCTGCTGACCGATGGTGAACGGACCGAAGGCGGAGGAGGAGAAGATGTCGATGCCGCCCGTCGCGTCCTGGATGAAGTACTCGATGCCGCTGCCGCCATTGAAGTCGATGGAGGTGACGATGCCCCGCACCTGCACGACCTGCCCGATGCGGTCGGGCACGGTGTCGGCCGGCGAGGCGTCGACCTTGACGTCGGCGATCGGCTCGACACCCGGCGTGACGTTGACGATGGCCGCGGTCGTGGAGGTGCGGGCCTGCGCGTCGGCCACCGTGACGGGGATCGTCTTGGCGCCCGCGGACGTGGCCGCGCCGACGGTGGCGCTGAAGGAGAAGATGCCGTCGCCGGCGGTGACGTCGCCGCTGGTGCCGTCATCGACCAGGGCCTGCGTGGCGGAGCCGCCGATGGCGGTGAGGTTCGCCGTGACGGTGATGCCGCTGCTGGGCGGGGGAGGGGCGAGGGCGGGGGCGACGTCCGCGGTGATCAGCGTGGCGGTGGAGACCGGGACCGTCGACGGCGTGAAGGCGGCGACGGCGCTCAGGCCGCAGTTGTTCGGGGCGGAGGCGCTGTTGCGCGGCGTCGGCGCGCCGGTGGAGAAGTCGGCCGTGTTGCTCTGCGTCTCCTTGCAGCCGCCGCTCTGGCGCAGCGCGGCGGTGGTGTTCGTCAGCGTGGCCGTCGGGCCGGCGCCTTCGAAGCAGCTCGCGGTGCTCCCGTAGCCGACGAAATCGGCGATGGTGCTGCTCGGGGCGCAGCCGGTGAGCGTGGCGGTGGAGGAGACGAGGGCCACCTTGCCCGCGCCGGAGGCCATGGCGATGCCGCCGCTGGCGTCGGGCGCCGGGAGCGGCGCCGGGCTATTCGTGCCGGCCGCCTCCTGCACGAGGAAGTAGTGGCCGGGGAGGATCTGGCCGTTGATGGCCGTCGCCGTCCAGGCGCCGGTGCCGGCGGCGGAGACGTACTGCACGCTCCAGCCGTTGACGTTCACCGCGCCGTTGCCGCGGTTGAAGACTTCGATGAAGTCGTTGGTGAGGGGAGCGCCGGTGTTGCCGCCGCCGCCGTAGACCTGACTGATGACCAGCCCGAGGGCGGCCGGGACGTTCGGCGTGGCCCGCTGCTCGAGGGAGTTGCCGCTCTCGTTCGCGCCGTCGAGGGTGGTGACGACGTAGAAGTAGCGCGTGCCGTTCGTCACCGCCGTGTCGGTGAAGGTGTTGGTGGCGATGTTCGGGGCGATCGTCGTGTACGGGCCGCCCGCGGTGAGCGAGCGCTTCAGGTTGTAGCCGGTGGCGCCCGGAACGGCGTTCCAGGTGGCCACGACCTTGCCGTCGCCCGCGCCGGCGATCAAGTTCGCAGGGGCCGGGAGGGGCTGGTTCAGCGTGTAGACCTCGCCGGTGGTGAAGTTGCCGTTGCCGGCCCCCGTGCCGCCGAGCTTGTTGCCCACGCCGTCGACGATCGTGCCGTCGTCGATGAGGTCGAGGCGGAGCGTGCCGCTGCCGCCGCCGGTGTTGACGGTGACGGTGTAGCTCGAGGGGCCGCCGGAGATCGGACCGAGCGTGGCGCCGCTCACCGAGCCGGTGACGGTCAGGGCGAAGTCGGCGGCATTGACGCCGCTCACCGCCTTGCTGAAGAGGACCGTGAAGTCGACCGTCGGGCCGCCCGACGGATCGGCGCTGGCGCGGGTGATGGAGGAGACGACCGGCGCGACTTTGTCGACGTCCGTCGTGTCGGGGCTGGTGAAGTCGCCGTTGCCGGAGCCGCTGCCGCCGAGCGGATTGCCGACCGCGTCGATGATGGTGTCGTTGTCGGAGACCTTGATCGCGATGCTGTCCGTCGGGCCGCCGGTCGTGATCGGCACGGTCCAGGTCGTACCGCCGTCGCCGGAGGTCGGGGTGCCGACCGTCGAGCCGCCGGACGTCGTCAGGGTGAAGTCGGCGGAGTCGACGCCGCTCACCGCCTCGTTGAAGGTCAGCGTGTAGTTGACCGTCGCGGCGTTCGTCGGCGAGGAACCGACGCGGACGAAGCTCTGCACGGTCGGGGCGACGAGGTCGACGCTGTACGTCTCGCCGGTGTTGAAGTTGCCGTTGCCCGAGCCGGCGCCGCCGAGGGGAATGCCGTTGCCGGCGTTCGTGATCGAGTCGTTGTCCACGAGGTCGAGGCGAACGGTGCCCTGGCCGCCGGTGACGGTCACATCGACGGTGTAGGTCGAGCCGTTGACGGGCGTGACGTTGGAGACCGTCGCGCCGGCGATCGTGCCGGTGGTGGTGGTCGTAAAGTCGGAGGGGTCGACGCCGTTCACGGCGGCGGTGAAGGTGACGGTGTAGGAGAGGGTGGTGGCGTTCGTCGGATTCGTCCCCGAGGCGCGGACGATCGACTGCACGGTGGTGATGTTGCGGTCGACGTCGTACGTCTCGCCGGCGGTGAAGGCGGCGGCGAGGAGGTTGCCCGCGGCGTCGGAGATGCTGCCGTTCGCGGCCACGTCGAGGCGGAGCGTGCCGTTGCCCGTCCCGGTGCTGACCGTGACGGTGTAGGCGGACGGGCCGCCGATCACGTTCGTGACCGAGGCGCCGGAGAGGCCGGAGGTGGTCAGCGAGAAGTCGCCCGTGTCGACGCCGCTCACCGGCTCGCTGAAGGTGACGGTGAAGTTCACGCTCGCCGCCGTGGTCGGGTTCGTGTCGTTGCGGGTGCTGCTCTGCACCACCGGCGCGGTGCGGTCGATCTGGTAGCTCTGGCCGGTGGTGAAGTTGCCGTCGCCAGCCGCCGGACCGCCGAGCTGGAGGCCGGTGGCGACGGCGGTGATGCTGTTGTCGTCGGTGACGTTGAGCTTGATCGAGCCGTCGCCGCCGCCGAGGTTGACCGCCACCGTGTAGGTGTGCGCGTCGACCGGCGTGACTGTGGAGACGGTGCCGGTGGTCGAGCCGCCGGTGTTCGTGGGGGTGAAGTCGGCGTTGTCGACGCCGGTCACGTCCTGATCGAAGGTGACGGTGAAGCTGACCGCGGTGGCGTTCGTGGGGGAGGCGCTGACGCGATTGGAGGAGACGACCGCGGGCGGACCGACCGGGGTGAGGGCCACGCCGCGGAAGGCCTTGTTCGTGCCGGCGCTGGCGAGGGTGGAGAGGGTGCCGTTGTTCGCCGCGTTGTGGCCGGCCGTGTCGGTGATCTTGCGTAGCGTGCCGCCGTCGGTGACGTACAAGGTAACGGTCGTGCCCGAAACCGTGCCGATGAGCCCGCGCGCGCTGGAAAGGCCGGTCGTGCCGGTGAGCGTCCAGGTCGTGCCGTCGTACGACCACTTCTGGATGCCACCGTTCGGCGAGGCGCGGTCGTCGGCCACATACACGGTATCGACGCCGGCCACGGAGGCAGAGAGGTCGGCAAAGAAGAAGGCGTAGGCCGAGGGGCCGGCGGCGGTCGGGAAGCCGGGGAGGAGGACGGTGGTCTGTCCGGAGGTGGTCGGTGTGCCGCTGCCGACGGTGGCCGGACCCTGGAACGCGCCGCTGGAGGTGGAGATGTAAAGCTGCGGCGAAGGGAAGGCGCCATAGCCGGGATAGACGGCGACGCCACGGAGGTTCGTCGGCGTGGTGGAAAGCTGCGTGGACGTCGTGGCGCCGAGCGTGGTGGCGCGGACGCCGTTGTTGTTGCCGGTGATCCAGAGCGTGGTGCCGTTCGTGGAGGTGGCGCCGCGTGGATTGCCGGTCGAGTCGGTGAGGCCGGTGGTGGTGTCGATCAGGCCGGCGGCGTCGATGCGTCCGATCACTCGGTTGGTCGTCGTAGCGGCCGAGGTGGTGACGCTGGCCACGCCGGTGTTCGCGTCGTAACCGGCCACGATCAGGTAGCGGCCGTCGGCCGACCGGGTCATCAACCCCTCGGTCGTGGCCGTGCCGCTGAGCACGAGGCGCTTGTTCGCCCCGGCGAC
>DATEOX010000602.1:0-7061 GCA_035273585.1 Thermoanaerobaculia bacterium | reverse complement strand
CGGCCCCTTTCGGCAGCCCCCAGCGGGTCTTCTTCCGGGTGGCGATCAGGGCCACGAAGGGGACGCCGTCGCGGAACAGAATGACCGCGCCGCCCGAGGAATGCTCGTTGCGCGTCTTGGGCATGAAACTCATTCTAGTGGGGCACGTAAACTTGTAGTGATTTTTTCCAAAATGGCGTAGATTTCTTCCGTCACGCGCACCGCACGCCGTCGTCGCATCGAGGAGGTCTGAATGCCCTGGCTCGGTACCGTCACTGCCGTCGGAATCATCGCTCTCGCAGTCCTGATCTGGCTCTTCCTGCGCGCCCGTAAACAGGACATGCTCGCGGAGATCGTGGCCAAACGGAAGCCGTCCTCGCGCATCGTCTGCCGCGCCTCGTACACGGGCGGCATGGAGGCCATCCCGGTCGTCCTCTCGCTCAGCTCCGATGCGATCTACTACGAGAACACGGACCTCAATGCGTCCTTCGAGCTGAACAACATCGACGAGGTCGAGTACGACGACGAGCTCGCGACCGGCCATGCGGTCTCGGAAGGTTGCCGCGTGCTGCGACTCCGTTCCCACGGCGCGGCCTTCGAGTTCATCCTCTCCGACGCCGACGCCAAGCAGCTCATGGCCGCCCTGCCGGCGCGCAGAGCGGGCGAGACCGCCGCGGCGGTCTGAATCGGAATCGCGTTTTGGCGAAGGGTGTTGTAGCCTGCCGCGTCTCCGCGTCGGGGTGTAGCGCAGTCTGGTAGCGCACCTGCTTTGGGAGCAGGGGGTCGGAGGTTCGAATCCTCTCGCCCCGACCACGGAGAAACGGATTGAGGATTGAAGGATTGAGAATTGAGGACGACGGCGGGCGCATCCTCAATCCACAATCCTTCATCCTCAATCCCGCCCCTCCCTCCCCGTAGCTCAGCTGGACAGAGCAACAGCCTTCTAAGCTGTGGGTCGCAGGTTCGAGCCCTGCCGGGGAGGCCAATCTTCCATCACTTGCGGCGCAGTCGCCCGAGCGCCTGGCGCACGGCAGCGTGACCGACGGCGACGTCGACGTCGCGCTGCAGGATCGGGACGTAGCGCTCGGCGAACGCCGAGTCGACGTCCGCACCGAAGAGGCGGTCGAGGCGCGCGGCAATTGCGCCCACGGCGTCGCGGTCAAAGTCCGCGCGCGCCATCTCGTCGATGTCGACGATCAGCGTCGTCATCGGCTTGAGCCAGGCGAAGAACGGATCGTCGTTGAGGAGCCGGAGGAGATGCGACGGCCCCTCCACCGGCGCATATCCGAACGCGTAGTCGTCGCGCGCCGCGTCGATGAGCGCGCGGTGGAGCGGGATGAGCGCCCGCGAGATCTCCCGCAGCGCCGCCCGCCACTCTGCCCGCTCCGGATCGTCCGGCGTATGCATCGTCCGGCGGAAATACGCCTCTCGGTCCATCAGGGGCCAGAGTACAACACGAAGGGGGCCCAGTAACGGGGCTTGCTGTGCGCGTCGCCGCGGGCGATGGCGGCGAGCTTGGCCTGACGCAGCGCGGTGGCCGGATCGACCCCGGCACGGATGCGGGCGTACATCGCGTCCATCAGCTCCGGTGTCGTGTTGTCGTCGACTTCCCAGAGCGCCGCGATGACCTGCCGCGCGCCGGCGCGGAGAAACGCCCACGCCAGCCCAACCAAGCCTTCACCGGTATACGTGCGGTTGCCGGCGCCGCGACAACTGGAGATCGTCACCAACTGCGCGTTGAGAGGATGTTTGATGATGTCGCGGCCGGTGAGCTTGTAATTGCCGTCGCGGTCGCAGCCCAGAATGACCGCCGACTGGAGCGGCTGGAGGCGGTTCGCGGCGGCATGGGCCGCGAAGTGGATGACGTCGAACGCGCCGGGCTTGCTGCGGCCGTATGCGGCGGGCGTCGCCTTCGCCGATTGCAGCTCGCGTGCGCCCGAGAAATATCGGCCGACGCGCGCGATCTCGCTGCCCGCCTGCGGCAACTCGGGGAACGAGCCGTCGCACGGCCTGGCATTTCCGATGAGCAGGATCGACTTTGGCGCGCCGCCGGCGGTGAGCGGCGCGCCGACGAAGCGCAGCGAGCTCGCGTTCGTGATGGTGACGTCCTCGATCCAGTAGTGCGGCCGCGGCGCCAGCACGATGAGCGTCTCGAAGTTCATCGTGCTCAGGACGCGGTCGGAGATCACCACCACGCGCGAGTCGGACGGGATCAGCTTCGCCACCGGCTCGACCAGCATCCGGTAGAGCTGCGCCCCTGAGCGGTCAGCGGTGAGCGGGAGCGGCCGTTTGCGCAGGACCTCTTCCTGATGCCGGGCCACGACGGCGGCGATCGCCCCTTCTCCCGGCAGCGGCACGCAGTCGACGGCGCCCTTGGGCGTCACGATCCAAACCAGGGAGCGCGTCGGCGCGAGCCAGTAGAAGAGGATCACCGCCCCGGCGTTGCGCGCGATGGCCTTCGGATCGGCCGGCGCCGCCTCCGCGTTGGGACGAAGCCCTTCGATCAGCGCCCGGGCACGACTGCGATCGGCGACCTGCAGCCCTTGCATGTACTGTCGGCGGTCGAAAAGGAAATCGACGTACGTCTGGAAGAAGCTGACGATGGTGGCGGGGAAAGCCATCTTCAGGGCGTCATCCTGAAGATCGCTGATCGCGTCGTCCGTCGTCTCCAGCGCCGAACGGAAGGCGCGCTCGGCATCGGCGGCGCGACCGGTGGCGGCATACAACTCGGCCAGCGCGGTCTGGAGCTCCCACCGCGACGACGGCGTGACGGCGTGGTCGGCCATCGCCGCCTTGTAGATTTGTTCGGCCTTCCCGTACTCCTTCTTCGCGGCGGCGATGCGGCCGGCGATGAACTGCGACCAGAGCAGGGCCACGGCGTCCTTGTCTTTCCCCTTCAGCGCCTGCGCCTCCTGGTTGTAGCGAAGCGCGTTGGGGTAGTCGCGCTGCTCGAGAGCCACCGTGGCCAGGTTGGCCATCGCCTCGCCGGCGATCTTCGGCTGGGTAACCCTTCCCCGCTCGGCTACTTGGCGGTAGAACGTCATCGCCCCCGGATAGTCGCCCTGCTCGTAGCGCACGTTGCCGCGGTTCAGCAGCGCGGTGAGGACGTCCACATCCGTCGTCACGCTGGCCGCCGCCTGGCCCAGGTACTGGTCCGCAAGCTCGAGCTCACCGATGCGCATCGCCAGCCAGCCCTGGTTGAGGAGGAGCTGGTAGGGCGGCATGTTCTGCTCACGAGCCAGCTTCAACGCCTGTTCGTTGTAGCGGTATGCGGCCTCCCACTTCTCCTGCAAGCCGAGGATGCGGGACAACTCGCCGGTGGCCTTCGCTTGGACGAGCGGCCGGCGCGACGCCTTCGCCTTGCGGATCGCCTCGTGGAGGTAGCGCTCCGCGTCGCCGAGCCGGTCGGCGTTGGACGCGAGACGCGCGCGGACATGATCGACCTCGCAGCTCATGCCCGGATGCCCGTTCGCGATGAGACGCGCCGCTTCATCGAGATACCGCTGCGCCGCGGCCGCGTCGCTTTCGAGCCAGGCGAGGTACAGCAGCCGCTTCGCGGCCGGCGCGCTCGCAGCGAACGTCTTCGGCGGCGCGATCTTGAGCAGCTCGACCCCCTCCCGCGCATGGCCGGGCGTCTTGAGCAGGACGATGGCGCGGACGACGATGTCGGCGCCCCAGACCCAGGCATTCGCGGGCGGCGAGGAGTGCCGCTTCAGTTCCGCGATGCGGGCCTGTGCAGCGGCCAGGTCACCACGGTCGCAGGCGTCGATTGCCGCCTGGTAGAGAGACTCGGCGCCGATCGTGGTCGGTGGAGCGGCGCCTGCGACCGTTGGGAAGATCGTGAGGAAAACGATGCCGATCTCAAGGGCCGATCGGCGTGCCGTTGCCTTCGACATGGCCTGCACTCGCATCGCCGCAGAACGCACAGCCGAGATCGAATCGCAGCAAGCCCAACCGGCGCTGACTGGGACGGATAATTGTCTCGGCGACGTAGATCTTACCGAATTCGCGCACATGAATGACGTTGCCGGTGCGAAAGACATGGTTTCCGTATGCTCTGTCGTCGGCGTCCGCGTCCGGGATGCTCGTCGTGAAGACGTCGTCCTTCACGAGCGATGTGACGATGACGTCCTTCACCTTGCGGTAGTCCTTCGGACGCTTCCGCGCCCGGGAGGCAACCCAGTCCTTCCACGCTGCTTGCTCCGCAACGGTCAGCGCCGCCGTGCCGGAGAAAGACGCGGCGGTGGACTGCTCGCGCACCTCGCCCGAATAGGTTTCGTACGTCGCGCAGCTCGTCAGCGGATCGAGCGTGACGCTCACCCGTTCGCCGGCGATGGAGAGGCCGCTGATGAAAGAGCCCTCGAAGGTGATGTCTCCTTCGCTGCGCGGCATGCCGATCAGGTGGCGTCCCCCTCCATTGCCGTTCGGCCGGTACTCCCACTCCGGATGCCGCGAGGTGAGCCGCGCATTGAGGTGCTCGACGTACACCATGTTGGCGATGTTGAGGTTGCGGATCGTGACGCTGGAGACCGTGTTGAAGACCCGCACGCCGTCGGCGCCGGTCTCCTCGCTCCCAGCCACGTACGCCGAGGCTTCGTCGAAGGTGATGATCCCCTTGTAGCTGAAGTTGCGGACCGTGACGTACCCCTCGCCCCCGCTCTGCGCGAGCGAGACGGCGGCCTGGCTCGGCAGGATGTCGGCGCCTGGCATGTCGACACGCCCGCCGAAGCCGACCGCGTGCGCGTTGTAAGCGAAGATCGTTCGGTCCTGTGGATTGAGCAAAGACATGACTGCCTCCTCTCGCGCCTCGCGGCGCTCTCTCTGCACGATGGACGGAGCTACCCCTGACTCAGTGGGCCCGGACCCGGAACCGCGTCGTCCCTACCTCCTCGGCGGCAGCGCCACCTCTGCGCTGTTCGCCGAGTACGACGAGGACGTACTCTCCCTCCGGCAACGTGCCGGCAGGAATGCTCAGATTCAAACCTTCGACGGCCTTCGCCGCGGAAGCATCGAGTGAGCCGGCCGACCGGACGAAGCCGGCCCGTCCGCGGATCTCGAAGCGGTACCGCTCATGCGAGGCGTTGTCGGTCACGTCGAACGAGAGGTTCGCATCCCGATCGGCGCGGATTTGCGGCATGTCTTTCGCCGACGCCGAATCGTCGCCGCGGCTGAGCGACGCGAGCCCGAGAACAGAAGTCACTTCGGGCTGCCTGGACGTTCTCTGCTGCTGGAGAACCGCTGTCATCCGCGCCGGGAATTGGAGGATGTTCTGATAGCCGGCGAAGCCGACGGCCATCACCGCCGCGGCCGTCGCGATCCTTGCCTGCCACTGCGCGCGACGCGTCGAGAAATCGACGACGGGTACCGGCACTTCCTTCACCGCCGCCCGCCCGCTCTCCATCAGCATGTTCGTGTCGCTCACAGCGGCGGCGCATTCCGGGCAGTCGAAGAAGTGCTCCTCGAACTCTTCCCGTTTCTCGGGCGTCAATTCCTCGAGCGCGTACCGCTCGACCATCATTTCCTTGATTGCTTCGGTGTGTTCCATCTTTTCTTGCTCTCGGCTCTTAGTGAAGCTTTTACGTCATTCGTTTCAACGGCGGTTTTTTTACTCGGCCGGTACCCACAACAGGTCTGCCGGGATCTCCCGCAGCACTTCCTCATAGCAGCGCTTCATGAGCCGCGGCGAGGGCGAGATGTCGTCGTGGCTTCCGAGCTTCGCATAGCGTGCCGACGCTTCCCGGAAGCGGGCGTGCAATGCGGGTGACACGCCCCTCTCGATCTTCATTTCGTTCGCGAGCTGCTTGAGCTCGAAGTAGAGGCCGGTATAGCCGGCGTGCAGGTACGCGTAGCGCTCGATGTCTTCCGGCCAGCCGATGAACGGCTTGACCACGGCCAGCACGGCCGCGACCGAGGCGAGCACCGCCCATACCTGCCTGCCGGCCGGCGTCTTCCAGATGACCCAACTGCCAATCGCACCCGAGGTGAGGAGCGCGAGCATGATGTCGAACGTCTTGTTCAGACGGCGTGCCGCAACGAGCTTCGCGCCGTAGTACTTCCTGTTGAAGAGAGCGTCGCGCAGGCGATCATAGATCTCCATGACGAGCCAGGGGCTCGTGCGCGAAGGATCACGCGGAGGAAGGCCGCTTTCGGTCATCGCCCCTTCTTCGGCCATGGCGAGGGCCACGGCTCCGGCGGCTCGATTCCAGGCCCCACTTTGGGAAAGCGAATGATCTTCGCTCCGCGGTACTCGGAGCGGAAGCGTTCCTTCGCGCGATGTAAGAGGACCCGCAGGTAGTCGCGATCCACGCCGAACTCGCTGCAGATCTGATCCTTGTCGCGCTCTTTGAGGAAGATGGCGCGGAGGATGGCGGCGTCCTTGGACGGCAGCTTTTCGATCACGCGATGGACGTGCTCGACCGTCTCGGCTCTGTCCAGCGCCTCATCGGCAGAGACGCCTTGATCGGGCAGGTTCAGCGCTTCGTCCGGCAGCGGCTCGGTCCTGTTGTCTGTCCGATACCACTCGAGCAGCACGTTGTTGCAGACGCCGTTGACGAACGCGCCGAGCTTGCGTCCATCCTGAATGCCTTCCGCCGAGTGGAGGGCGCGGAAGACGCGGAGGAAGACTTCCTGGCGGATGTCGTCGATGTCCTGCATGGAGCGGACGCGGCCGCGGAGCTTGATGAGGAGCAGTTCCTGGAAGTAACGAAGGAAGTGTTCTTCCGTGGTGCGGTCGCCGTCGGCCAGACGCCGCACGTATTCGTCGTCGAACGAGTAGAGGTCCACGTGTGTCACTTAATTTACTAGACGGAGGGACCGGCGCAAAAAAATCACGCCTCCGCGGCTGGTTGGGGAAGGGTTGAAAGGCAGAAACCAGCCGGAGAGGCGTGAAATTGTGTGCTTGCTGCGCTCTGAGGCGGATAAGTCTACTCCAACTCCCGTGCCGCGGGTATCTTGTTGCGCGGCCGGGCGCCGGCGGCTAGAATCCGCCTCCGCGTTTGCCGGCGGAATGCAGGCCAAGACCCTCCGGTTACTCGCATGTGCTCGCACCCATAGCTTAATTGGATAGAGCATCTGACTACGGA
>DATEOX010000601.1:0-4994 GCA_035273585.1 Thermoanaerobaculia bacterium | reverse complement strand
TTTTCGCCGACCTTGAAACTCATTTTGACTGACGACAAGTGAGGCTCCTTTCGGAATTGCTGGTCCAGAACAACTGAGGGACGGGCATTTTACGCCACCGGCAGGGGATGGTCAAACCATCAGGAATGATGATATGAGCGTGGAAAGCTCAACTGTAGCGGTGATCGCCGTCACTCACGAGCGTGGCCGTAGCCGCCTCAACAACTGATGCAGCCGGTCCAGCCCCTCCCGCTTCTCCGCTTCCGTCCCGGTCAGCAGGTCCTCGATCGCCTGCAGGTCGCGGTAGGTGCTCTCATCCTCCGCCCGCGGCGCCGTCACCTCGATCGTCCGCGCGGCCGGCGTGGCCGCAACTGTTGCCACGGCTGGACTTGTGGGCTGCAGCGTCTGCGCGATGCGGGAGGCCATGGCCCGGATGGAGGGGATGTCGTTGCGGTCGAGTCCTCGCAGGATGGCCTTCGCGCTCGCGACGGCATCCGCGTAAGGACTGGTGGGGTCGTCGAAGACCTTGGCCGTGATCAGCGTCAGGTCGATGTTGCCGTAGCCTTTGTCGCTGTCGCCGCGGACGTAGACCCGCGCGGTGACCTGCCGGGCGATGTCCGGGAAGTCGAACGGCTTCGCATCGCCCGGCTCCAGCCAGGCCTCGACCTTCACGCTGTGCACCTTCGTCGTCTTGTCGCCGATCGGGATGTACTCGACGTCGACCCGGTCGATCCAGATGTGGCGGTTCTTCGTCACCAGCATCCTGCGCGACGGCGAGTCGACGATCAGCCGGTAGGCGAACTCCCCCTTCACGCTGAGCGTCGTGAGGTCCTCCCCCTTCTTCGCCGCGACGGAGAACGACTGGTTCGTGCGCGAGGCCTCCAGCCGCTCGAAGCCGGCGTACTGATACGTGCCGTCGCTGCGCTTGCCGCGCAGGAGGTCGATGTCCTCGTTCACGATCCGCTTCAGCAAATCGGTCGGCAGATCGCGCTTCGCCGCCTCGGCCACGCGGTCGATCACTTTCGCGTCATCCGCAACCCGCGCGACGGGCGACGGCTGGGCGAACGCGCCCGCGGCCGCCAGCAGCGCGAGCATCAGGAGCAACTGCTTCATAGGTTCAACTCCGGCAGGGCGCTCGTGCCGGGAAGCCCTTCCCTGTCGAGGCCGAGGTAGTCGCTGATGGTGGCGCCGAGGTCGGCGAAGGTGCTTCGCGTGCCGAGGGAGATGCCGGCGGCGATGCGCGGTCCGGCGACGAGCAGCGGCACGTACTCGCGGGTGTGGTCGGTGGAGACGTCGGTCGGGTCGCAACCGTGGTCGGCGGTGATGAACAGCAGGTCGTCCCTGCGCATGGAATCGAGCAGGCCGGCCAGCTCTCCGTCGAACGTCTCCAGCGCCCTGGCGTAGCCCGGCGCGTCGTTGCGGTGGCCGTACTTGGAGTCGAAGTCGACGAGGTTGGTGAAGATGAAGTCGGCGTCCGACTGGCGGATCAGGTCGATGGTCTTGCGCATGCCATCCGAATTCGACTCGGTGCGCAGCTCGGTGCCGATGCCCACGCGGTCGAAGATGTCGGCGATCTTGCCCAACCCGATGACGTGCTTGCCGGCCTTCGACGCCCGCTCGACGACCGTCTCGCCGGTCGGCGTCACGGTGAAGTCCTTCCGGTTCGCCGTCCGCTTGAAGTGCCCCCTGCCGGGGCCGACGAAGGGACGGGCGATGATCCGCCCGATGTTGTGTTCCCCGCGCATCAGCTCCCGGGCGATGGCGCAGATGCGCCACAGCTCTTCTATCGGGATGACCTCCTCGTGTGCCGCGACCTGGAACACGGAGTCCGCCGACGTGTAGACGATCGGCGAGCCGGTGGCCATGTGCTCCTCGCCCAACTCGTCGAGGATGACGGTGCCTGACGCCGCCTTGTTGCCGAGCGTCTTCCGCCCGATGCGCCGCTCGTACTCCGCGATGACGTCCGCCGGGAACCCGCTTGGATAGGTGCGAAAGGGGTCCTCGACGATGAGCCCCATCATCTCCCAGTGCCCGGTGGTGGTGTCCTTGCCGGCGCTGACCTCCGCCATCCGCCCGAAGGCGCTGCGCGGCTGTTCGCTGCTTGCCGGCTGCGGCAGGGTGTGCAGCAGTCCCAATCGCGCGAGGGTGGGGAGGGAGGGCCGCTGCGTATCGAGGATGTGCCCGAGCGTATTCGACCCCTCGTCGCCGAAATCGGCCGCATCGGGGAGCTCGCCCACGCCGAGGGAGTCGCAGACGATGACGATGGCCCGCCGGGTCATGAGCGGGCCTTCCGGCGCGGCTTCGCCGCGGCGAGGAGATCGGGAGCGAGGATGCGGACGTTCTTCATGCGGCCGAAGTCGCGGGCGTACTTGCCGCGTACCGGCTCGGCGCTCAGGTCGAGCTCACGGTCGAGCGGATCGTCGTCAACGGGGGCTGTCGAGGGTTTCTTCATAGCGTCGTCTTTCGGCGCGGGCGAAACGGTCAGAAGCCGCTTCCGTTGCGATAATCCGATGGTAATGAATCGATCCTCGTTCGTCGAATGAAGCACGTCGCCCGCAAAGTGTCATCCTGAGCCGTGCAGACGGCGAAGGATCTGTATCGATCTTGCGCCGCGCCCGAAGGTACGGATTCTTCGCCGTCTGCGCGGCTCAGAATGACACCATCCTCCATCCTCATCGCAAATGTTCATGCACCATCGGCCGCGGCGGAGGCGGCTCCTCGCCGAACTGCACGAAGCCGAGGAACCGCTTGCGGAGCTCCTCATGGTCGCGGTTTCCCCGCCCGAGTTGGATGCGGGCGATGGGGTCGCCGGCGCGGACCTGGTCGCCGGTGTTGCGGTCGAACATCACGCCGGCGGCGTAGTCGATCTCGTCGTCCGCCTTCTTGCGGCCGGCGCCGAGGTCCACCGTGAACATACCGGCCTGGTAGGTGTCGATGTGGGTGATGTAGCCGGATCGGGGGGCGTGGACCTCGATCGTGGTGGTGGGCTGGGGGAGGAGGGAGTAGTCGTCGACGATGGCGGGGTCGCCGCCCTGCGCGGCGATCCATTTGCGCGTCTGTTCCAGAGCGCGGCCGGAGGAGAGGGCCTCGTCGAGGGCGGAGCGGGCGGAGTCGTCGGAGAAGCGGCCGGACATCACCAGGAGGCGCTCGGCCTGGGCGCGCGTCACCTCGAGCACGTCGGCCGGACCGTTGCCCTTCAGCACCTCGATCGTCTCGATGATCTCGTTCGCGTTGCCGGCGGCGATGCCCAGCGGGCGGTCCATGTCCGTGATCAGCGCCTCGACCTTCGTGCCCGAGCCCTCGGCGGCGGCGATGAGCGACTCGGCCAGCGCCTTCGAGTCCTGGTAGTGGCGCATGAAGGCGCCGCTGCCGGTCTTGACGTCGAGGATGAGCGCCGAGGCGCCCATGGCCAGCTTCTTGGACATGATCGAGGCGGTGATCAGCGGCAGCGACTCCACCGTGCCGGTGACGTCGCGCAGGGCGTAGATCTTCTTGTCCGCCGGCGCGATTCCTTCCGTCGACGTGGAGATGACGCAGCCGGCGTCGGCCACGGCGCGATCGAACTGCTCGCGGGAGAGGCGGGCGTTGAAGCGGGGGATGGCCTCCAGCTTGTCGAGCGTCCCGCCGGTGTGACCGAGGCCGCGGCCGGAGAGCATGCCGATGTTGATCCCGCACGCGGCAACCCAGGGCGAGAGGACGAGCGAGACCTTGTCGCCCACGCCGCCCGTGGAGTGCTTGTCGGCGATGAAGTCGTACTGGTCGCGCAGGTGCCACTGCTCGCCGGAGCGGAGCATGGCCTGGGTCAGCGTGGCCATCTCGGCGGCGGTCATGCCGTTGATGGCAATGGCCATCAGCAGCGCGGACATCTGGTAATCGGGGATGCCGCCCCGCGTGTAGCGGTCGATGAAGACTTCTATCTCGCGCGGCTCGAGCGGCGCGCCGCGGCGCTTGCGGTTGAGAACTTCGTAGACGTTCAGCTCGCTCATGGCGGCGTAATGCTACCGCGCGCGCCGCCTCCGCTCCTGCACGAAATCGAAGAAGGCGCGGCGGATCGTCCCCGCCCCTTCGACGCGCACCGGCCGGTCGTAGACGATGGTCAGCCGCGGCGCGCCGGCCACGAGCGTCGGCGCGCCCGCATCGGGAGGACCGATGGGGAAGGTCTGCAGCAGCGAGCCGTCCGCCGCGATGCGCAGCGCGGGCTGCAGCGTGAGCGAGGAGACGACAAAGTCGGAGCCCGTCCATATGGCATCGGTCGGATAAAAAGAGTCCTGCAGCGAGGCGGTGATGGTGGGCACGCCATCCTCACCGATGCGCACCACGTGGGCGCCGGTTGCGCCGCCGAAGACGGCGATCGTCGAGCCGCCGCCGGATGCGACCCGTGTCAACTGAAATGCGGATGGGAAACCCTGCGCGGCGAGGATGGTCCGGATGGGCGAGACCTCCCGCCCCGTGCGGTCGAGCAGCACGGTGTGCATCTCGAACTTCTGGTTGCACTTGAAACAGAACGACTCGACGGCCTGCGTGTAAACCACGGCGTAGTGCGAGTCGGTCCAGGCCACGCCCGGGTTGGAGGAGTCGAACGGTATGTCGGCGATGACCGGCTGCGGCAGCAGCTCGCCCTGCGCGGTGAGGATGACGGGACGGATGCGCGCCGGCTGGGCGGTCTGCAAGGTCAGGAGGAGGAAGTCGCGGCCGTCCGTGGCCAGGGCGGCGACGGGCGGGACGATGATCGGCGCGAGGTCCAGCAGCTTGCCGTCGCGGCCGACGCGGGCCACGACGCTTTGCGAGCCGTTGATCTGCACGAAGGCGACCGCGTACTGCTGGCCGTTGAAGGCGATCTGCGGCGTGTAGCCCGCGCCGAGGCGGATGCCGCCGCCGTCGAGCGACTGGCCGTCAGGCGTTACCCGATTGAAGTAGACGCTCGCGTCCTCCATCCAGGTGAAAGCGAAGTTCGTCCCATCGAAGAGGCCGCGCGGGCCGAACTGCGTGCCGATGCTCCGCGCGATGATCGCTTC
>DATEOX010000600.1:0-7335 GCA_035273585.1 Thermoanaerobaculia bacterium | reverse complement strand
AGCTGTTCCTGAGGCAGGCAACGGCGCTCCAACTACAGAAGCCGATCGAGGACATTCCGACAGATCGGAGCTATTTCGATCTCGGGCTGCCGTCGCTTGCGATCGCCCATCTCATCGGGAACATGAATCAGCTCCTGGATGAAGAGCTGCAGCCGAGCGCGCTGTTCGAATACACGGACATCCGGAGTCTGGCTGCGTATCTGGCCGAGACGTATCCGGCAAAGATCCATTCATTGAGCGTGACGCGGCGCGCGGCCGATCTCCCTCCCGCGAAGCTGACGCCGCTGCCTCCGGTGCCCGTCGACCGCGAGCGGGTGCTGACGCAAGTCCTCTGGCAGGAAGCGTCGCCCGACGACGGCTACGAAAAATTGACGTTCTGACGCAACAGGTCCCTCCATGCAAACCGTAACCGAGTTTCTCGGCAGACTCGCCAGCAGCGGCGTGCGGCTGTCGGCGCAGGCCGGCCAACTGAGCTGCTATGCGCAGAAGGGCGCGCTCACCAGTGAGCTCAAGGATGGCATTCTGCGGTTCAAGCCGGAGCTCATCGCCCTGTTGGAGCGGACCGAAACGCCGCCGCCGCGGGAATTCCCTCTGTCGGCGGGACAGAAGGGCCTGTACATCCTGCAAAAGGTCCATCCGGAAATGAGCGCCTACAACGTGCCGCTCTGCTTCAGGATCAACGCGGACGTCGATGCAGGCCTGATGGCCACCGCCTGGAACCACGTATTGGACCAATTTCCCATCCTCACCGCGCGGGTGATCGAGCGGGACGGCGCTCTGTATCAGCGGCTGGACGACACCTGCCGGACGACCCTCCGGCAGCAGGCCGTCGATTTCACCGATGACGCACCATTGCTGTCGTTCCTGCAGACGGAGGCGAAGCAACCGTTCGATCTGAACCGCGGTCCTCTCACCCGGATGCAATGGTTCACCCGAGGCAGGCAGAAGTCGATCCTCCTGCTCACCGTGCATCACATCATCTTCGACGGCGCCTCGGCGGTGGCCGTCCTGCAGTCGCTCCTCGACTCCTATCAGCAATTGCGCGAGGGCAAGACGCCTCGCCTGTCGCAGCAGGTGCGCGGCTATCACGAATTCGTCGCCTGGGAAGAAACGATGCTCTCCTCGGCAGAGGGCGCCGCGCACGCCCGGTACTGGCAGCAACAGCTCGACGGCGAGCTGCCGGCGTTCGAGCTGATTGCGGAGGCGCCGCGGCCGCGGTCAGCGCATTTCGAGGGACAAACGCTGGTCGAGCAGATCCCGGAGGATCTCGGCCGCTGGGTCCGCGACTTCAGCAAGGCGCATGGCATTCCTCCCTCCGTCATCTTCCTCGCGCTGTTCCAGCTCCTGCTGCACCGCTATTCGAATCAGGACGACATCGTCGTCGGCATGCCGGTCATGGGGCGCGCGTCGCAACAGTTCGCGTCCGAGGTCGGCTACTTCATCAACATGGTGCCGCTGCGTGCGCGTCTGGGCGGAGCGGTCAAGCTCATCGACTTCCTCCGCAAGGTCCAGGGGACGATGCTCGACGCGCTCTACCACTCCAGCTACCCGTTCCCGCTGATGGTGGAGAAAACGAGAGCCGGACGGTCGGAGCAGAGTCCGATTTTCCGCGTGTCGTACGCCTATCAGAATTTCTTCGATCCGGCCGCTTTCCTGTCGCTGTTGCAGCAAGAGACATTTCAGCTCGAGAACGTCGCCGGCGTCTGGCAGGAGGGCGACTTCGAGCTGGGGCTGGAGATTTACGAGACGGCGGAGACCTCGTTCGTCGTCCATCTGAAATACAGCCCGGAGCTGTATCCGCCGGACACCGTCGCCGGCTTGTTCGCGCATTACTGCGCCCTGATGCAAGCCGTAAGTGAGAATCCCGGCCTTTCCGTGCATGACTATCCGATTCTCACGGAGCGGGAGAAACAGAAGCTGCTGATCGGCTTCAACGACACGCGGGCGGAGTACCCGCAAAAGTGCGTCCATGAGCTGTTCATCGAGCAGGTCGTGCTGCATCCCGACCATGTGGCGGTCGTCTGCGGCGATGAGCGCCTGACGTATCGCGAGCTGCACCACAGGAGCCGCGACGCCGCGTTGTATCTGCAATCGGAGGGCGTGCAGCCGGATCGCATCGTGGGCGTCTCCGTAACGCGGTCAGTGGACAGGGTGGTGGCGCTCCTTGGCGTCCTGCAGGCCGGCGGCGCGTACGACCCGCACACGCCGCCCAGCGCCGTAATGCTGGACGACGCCAAGCTGCGTGCGAGCGGGGAGCGGGTGGCGGCGCTGAACGCGGCGCACGTCCCGCTGCGGCGCCAGGTGAGGCCGCATCATCCGGCGTATGTCAGCCAGCCCGGAGGCGTGGAGGTGACGCACCGGTCGCTGGCCAACCTGCTGTGCTCCCTGCGCCAGAAGCCGGGCATCACGCCCGGCGACACGCTGCTGGCGATCGCACCGCCTTCATCGGATCTGGCTGCGTTGGAGCTGTACCTGCCTCTGTGCAGTGGAGCGCGGCTCGTCCCGGCCTCGGGCGAGGCGGCATCCGACGGCGCGCGCCTCCTGGCGGAGCTGCGGACATCCGGCGCGACGATGCTGCTGGCCGCGCCGGCGATCTGGCGTCTGCTGCTCGATGCGGGATGGACGGGCGAGCCGAAGCTGACGGCGCTCTGTGCCGGCGAGCCGTTGCCGCGCGAGCTGGCCAACGACCTCCTCGACACCGGCTGTGCGGTATGGAGCCTGTGGGGCTCGCCGATCTCTGCGGCGATCTCACGCGTGGAGCGCGGCAGCGGCCCGTTGCCACTGGGCACGCCCATCCGGAACACGCGGCTGTACATCCTCGACCGGCACGGTCTCCCGCAGCCGCCGGGATTGACCGGCGAGCTGCACGTCGCCGGCGACGGCCCGGCCCGGGCCACTGGCGAGCGGGCGCGCTGGCGGGACGACGGCAGCATCCAGCTTCTGGAGAGCGCCGACGCGCAACGGAAGCGCAAACAGCAACTCGCGTATTGGCAGGAGAAGCTGGCCGGCCTTCCGAAGAGTCCCGAGCTGATGACGGATCATCCGCGGACTGCCGCGCATCGGTTCGTGCCGAAGACCTACGCGTTCGCCCTCGATACCGCGCAGCTCGAACGGGTCGCCGAACGCCGGGGCGCAACGCTGTTCATGACTCTGCTGGCCGTATTCGAGGTGCTGCTCCATCGCGGCACGAGTCAGAGCGATCTCTGCGTCGGCACGCTCGGGACGACGACCCATCCGCTGCCGCTGCGCATCCAGGTGGAGGGAGACGACACCTTCTCCGCGCTGTTGTCGCGGGTCAAGGCGGCCTGCCTGGAGGCGTACGCGAATCAGGATGCGCCGCCCGAGCCCCACTTCCGGGCGATGGTGGTCCCGCGCGCGACGCGTCACGCCGTCAAGTGCGATCTGACTCTGTGCTTCAGGGGAAGCGAGGGGTCGATCACATACGACGCGGCGCTGTACGAGCCGCAGACGATCGAGCGCATGGCAGGTCATTTCGTCGCGCTCTGCCGGGCCATTGCGGCCAAACCGACTGCCAGAATCCGCGATCTCGACTACCTCGGCGATGCCGAAAAGCATCGGCTGCTGGTCGAGTTCAACGATACGCGGGCCGACTATCCCGGCGACCAGTGCATTCATCAGCTCTTTGCCGTCGATGCCGACCCGACCGCGACCGATCTCGCCCTGTACCTGCAATCCGAGGGAGTCGGGCCGGAGACCATCGTCGGGCTGTGCGTGGAGGAAAAGTCCGTCGACAGAATGACGGCCATCATCGCAATCCTCCGCGCGGGCGGCGCGTATCTGCCGCTCAGTCCCGCCGATCCGGACGACCGGCTCGCGTACATCCTGCAGGACAGCGGCGCGGCGATCGTGCTCACGCAGGAAACGCACAAGTACAGGATCGGCTCATTCCTGGCCCGGAATGCCAAGTCCGTCGATCTCGGTGCGCACCCGAGGGCGACGAGCGCCGAATTGCGCCACGACGTCCGGCCGCACCATGCGGCGTATGTGACGTATCCCGCCGCGTCCGCGGGGAAGCCGGCGGGCGTGGTGGTGGAGCACAAGGCGGTCATGAGCCGGATTGCGGGTCTGCAGAGGCGCGATGCGTTGAGCGAGCGCGATGCCCTGTTGCAGATTCTCGACGGGCCGGCGGAAGCGGCGGGCGGCACTCTCCTCGACAACACCCAGGTCTACATCCTCGACCGGCACCAACGTCCGCAGCCGATCGGAGTGCCGGGCGAACTGTATGTCGCCGGCGACGGCCTGGCCAGAGGCTATCTGAACCGCCCGAAATTGACGCAGGAAACGTTCGTCGCCAATCCGTTCGTGCCGGGCACCCGCATGTTCAGGACGGGTGAGCTGGCCCGTTGGCTGGACGACGGCCGCGTTCAGTACCTCCACAGCGTCTGACCCCAAGGAAGGTCCTCTATGGAAATCGTGGCTGAGTTTCTCAGCAAACTGGCGAGCAAAGGTGTCAGGTTGTCCGCCGAGGCGGGACGGCTGAACTGCTATGCGCCGCAGGGAGCGCTGACGGCGGAGCTGAGAGACGGCATCGTGCGCTACAAGTCCGAGATCCTTGCCTTCATGGAAGAGCGGCAGGACCGGCTGTCGGTGCAGGCCGATCGCGATGTCCTCCGGGTCCCGGCGTCGGTCCCGACCGTGGCTCGAGACCACATCGGCCCGGCCGACCGGTCGACCCTCGAGCGGCTGCCGCTCAGCGTGGCCCAGGAGCGGGTGTGGTTCTTCGATCAGCTCGAGCCGAACAGCGTCCGCTACAACATTCCGGCAGCGGTGACGATCAAGGGCCCATTGAACGTCGGTGAGCTGGAAGAGGCATTCCGGCGCGTCATTGCCCGCCATGAGACGCTGCGCGCCGTCTTTCCCAGCGAGGAGGGGCAGGCCCGGCTGGTGATCCTCGACCGCGTCGATTTCGAACTGGAGCGGATCGACGCGCGCGACGGAAACGCGCAGGAGATCTGTCGCGCCGAGGCAACGACGCCGTTCGATCTCTCGCGTGGGCCGCTGCTGCGGGCGAAAGTCATCACCCTTGCCGATGACGAGCACGTTCTGCTGATCAACATGCATCGCATCATTGCGGACAGCCGGTCGGTGGGCATCCTGCTCGACGAACTGGGCGGGCGCGCGGAGCCGCTGCCGATTCAATACGCCGACTACAGCGTCTGGCAGCAGGCGCAGGTGGGTGCAATCGAGCAGCACCTGGCGTACTGGCAGGACAAGCTGGCTGGCGTGCCGGAAAGCCTCGAAGTCGCGACCGACTACGCCAGACCGGCCGTGCAGAGTTTCGCCGGGGCGACGCACGCGTTCCAGCTCGAGGCGCAACTGGCCGGAGAGCTGGAGAGACTGGCCGGACAGCACGGCGCGACGCTGTTCATGGTCCTGCTGGCCGCCTTCGAGGCGTTGCTCCATCGCTACACCGGCCAGAACGACATCTGCGTCGGATCACCGATCGCCAACCGCCAGCTCGAGACCGCACGCCTGATCGGCGCGTTCGCCAATACCGTCGCCCTCCGCGACCAGGTCGAGGGGAGCGACTCGTTCTCCGCTCTCGTGGCGCGTGTGAAAGCTACGTGTCTGGAGGCGTGGGACCATCAGGACGCGCCGTTCGAAAGGGTCGTCGATCTGCTGCGCCCGCAGCACAACCTGGCCATCAGTCCCATCTTCCAGGTGCGGTTCATCCTGCACGACGCCGATGCGCCGGAGCGCTATGCCTTCGACAACGGCATCAGCGAATTCGACCTCACCGCCTCGTTCACGAAGACGGCGGAAGGGCTGACCGGCGCGCTCGAGTACAGCACGGCGTTGTACGAGCCGAAGACGATCGAGCGGATGGCCGGGCATTTCGTCGCCTTGTGTCGCGCCATCGCGGCGACGCCGGCGGCGGCGATCCGCGATCTCGATTACCTCGGCGAGGCGGAGAGGCACCGCCTGTTGGCCGATTTCAACGACACTCGCATCCCGTATGCGACCGACCGCTGCCTGCACGCATTGTTCGCCGAGCAGGCCGCCCTTCATCCGGAGCGGATCGCGCTCGTCTGCGGCGACGAGCAGTTGACGTATCAGCAGCTCCACGGCAGGAGCCGCGACCTCGCACTCTATCTGCAGTCGCTGGGAGTCGGGCCGGACGCGCCGGTCGGGCTCTGCATGGAGCGGTCGGCGGATTTCGTGGTCGCGCTGCTGGGCATCCTGCAGGCGGGCGGCGCGTATGTGCCGCTCGACCCCGATTATCCGGACGACCGGCTGGCGTACATGCTCGAGGACAGCCAGGCGGAGATCGTGCTGACCGCGGGCGCGCTGCAGAACCGGCTCCGGGCGCTGGCCGACACGCGCTTCGTGGCCGTCGACCGGCAGTGGCCGCAGATCCGCCAGCGCGTCGCCGAATTGAAGGCGAACGGCGTTCCTCTCTGGCAGGAAGTGGAGCCTCGCCATCTCGCATATGTGATGTACACCTCCGGGTCGACCGGCCGGCCGAAAGGCGTGATGGTCGAGCACCGCCAGCTCGTCAGCTATGTGACCGCGATCCAGAACAAGCTGCAGCTCCCGGACGGCTCCTCGTTCGCACTCGCCTCGACCTTCGCCGCGGACCTCGGTAATACCGTGCTGTTCCCCGCGCTCCTCGGCGGCGGCACGCTGCACGTCCTCGGTCGCGAGGCGATGACCGACGCCGACCGCTACGCCGCCTACTGCCGCGAGCATCGCATCGACTGCATGAAGGTCACGCCGTCTCACCTGCAGGCGCTCGTGGGCGACGCAGCGGAGGCCTGCCGCGTCCCGGCCCACACGCTGGTCCTCGGCGGCGAGGTCCTGACGCGCGGCGTGGTCGACCTGGTGCGGCGGCTCAACCCTGAATGCCGCATCTACAATCACTATGGCCCGACCGAGTGCAGCGTCGGCGTCCTCTGCGGCGAAGTCGGCACACTCGACTCGCAGCGCCGCTCCATCGCCCTCGGCACGCCGCTGGGCGGCTCACGGATCTACATTCTCGATGCCCAGCGGCGGCCGGTGCCGATCGGCGTGCCCGGCGAGCTGTGTATCGGCGGCGCGCAGGTGGCCCGCGGCTATCTCCATCAGCCGGAGCTGACCGCGGAGCGCTTCGTGGCCGATCCGTTCCAGGACGGGCGCATGTACAGGACCGGCGACCTGGCGCGGTGGCGGGCCGATGGGACGGTCGAATACCTCGGACGCAACGATTTTCAGGTGAAGATCCGCGGCTTCCGCATCGAGCTGGGGGAGATCGAGGCGCGGCTCGCCGAGCACGCGGCCGTGCGCGACGCGGTGGTCGTGGCGCGCGAGGACAGCCCCGGCGACACGCGCCTGGTG
>DATEOX010000599.1:0-5650 GCA_035273585.1 Thermoanaerobaculia bacterium | reverse complement strand
ATCATCATCCCGCCGCCCTGGCGGGAGGTCGTGATGCCCGCCTGGAACGCGGTGATCGGCTGATGGGTGTTCTTGTCCACGACCCGGCCGCGCACGGTGCCGCCCGGCGGCAGCTCGATGTTGAGGTCGCGCGCGGGCGCGGACACGGGCCGCATCTGCTGGATGAACTCCGCCGGCTTGTTGACCGCCAGCATCATCTGGCCGGGCGTGAGGTCGGCGAGGCGGAAGGTGCCGTCCGGTCCGGTCTGCGTGAAGGCGTTCGCATCGGCCGAGAGCACGCCGATGTTCACGTCCTCGACGCCCCGCCCGCCGCGCGTCACGCGGCCGGTGATTTCCACCCCTTCGTCGAGCGTCACCTCCAGCGGCTTCGCGCTGGCCGTCACCTGCTGGGCCTTGACGTTCTTCGCCGCGAATCCCTCGCGCTTGAAGTTGAGGTCGTACGTCCCTTCCTTGAGGCGGAGGGTGAACGCGCCGTCGCTGCCGGTGCGCACCACGTCGTCCTCGCGCTGCCGCGCCCCGATGGCGAACTGCCGCCGGATGACGAATCCCGGCCCGCCGCCCCCCTCGGTCTCCGAAGCCGTGACGGCCACGCCGGAGAGCGCCTTGCCGTTTTTGTCCGTGACCCGGCCGCTGACGGCCACCCCGCGCGGGATGGTGATCGTCACGCCGGTCTTCCGCTCGCCCGCGGCGAGCAGGATCGCGGAGCTCTTGGCCCGCGGCCACCCTTTCTTCGCCGCGCCGACCTGCAGGTCGACGTCGGTGTCGGCGCGGACGGTGAAGCGCCCGTCCGGACCGCTGAAGCTCGTCCGCCCGCCGCGGTTCATCATCATCAACATGCGCGGACTGAAGCCCGCCTCGCGCGAGACCGCCTGCGGCGTGACCACCGCCGCCGCCACCGGCCGCTTGTCCTCATCGAGGACCATGCCGCTCACCCGCGCGTCCTTCGTCGCCACGACCGCCTTCTGCGCCGTCTGTCCCGCGTTGACGGCGACCGGGCTCCCCTGGATCGTGTAGCCCGGACGGGACGGCGTGAGCTGATACGAGCCCGCCGGCAGCGGGCCGATGGAGAAGTTCCCCTTCGCGTCGGTCAGCGCGCTGGCGAACGCGTTGGCCGGGCCCGGGAAGCCCATCATCGGCCGGCCGATCGCGACCTCCGCGCCGGCGATCGGCACCTGCCCCTTCGCGTCGCGCACCGAGCCGGTGATCGTGGCTCCCTTGGCCAGCTTGATCACCGGGTTGTCCTTGCCGCCGCGCGCCACCGCTCCGGCCAGGTTGCTGAAGCGCGCCTCGATCGTCTCCCACTTCTTCGGCGCATGCGCGATGGCGAACGCGCCGTCGTCGCCGGTGGTCGCCACCGGCCAACCATCGATGAGGATGGTTGCTTTGGCCGCTGGCGTCGAGCCGTCCGCCCCCATCACCCGCCCGCTCACCGCCACGCCCGCGTCGAGGGTGCGGTCGAGCTTCACATCGTTGTTGCCGCGAAACGGGTTGGCGGAGTCGTTGAGCGGCGCGTAATCCGGATGCACGACCATCACCTGCCCGGCCCACCTCGCCGGGTCCGGTATCGCGTACTGCCCCGCGGCATCGGTCGTCGCGATCAGCTCCAGCCGCCCCGCGGACCAGATCACCGTCGCGCCGGCCACCGGCTTGCCGCCGGCCTTGATCGTGCCGCGCTTGTTCTCCGCGGCCGCCATCGCCACCGCGCCGATGTCCTCGTCGCGCTCGGCGGCGACGAATTCGGGCGCGAATCCCTTTGCCTCGATCTGCACCTGCACGGTCGGCTCGGAGGCCGGAACTTCGACTTTGAAGGCCCCCTTCGAGTCCGACTGGCCGGTGACGATCGCGGTGCGCTGTGGCGTCGCGGAGAGGTGCCGCGCGCGTTGCGCGCCGACGGTCTCGACGGCGAAGAGCGAGATCTTCGCGCCGCCGATCGGCTGGCCGTCGGATGTCATCACGGTGCCGGTCACGGCGGCGATTGCCGGGAAGGAGAAGAGGAAAACGGCGAGGGCGGTCAGGCGTGCGCGCATGTGAGCTCCGTCGTTTCGAATTTCGTTTGGAGACAATACGGCCTAATGAGTGGTTCGCTGAATGAGACGGCGGGAAGGACGGCGGGTTTCGCGCTGTTGCCCGCGCCATGAGGCTATCCGCGCTGCTGCTCGTCTTCGCCTGCGCAACCTCCGCCGCCACCGTGAACCACAGAAGCCTCCAGTCCGGCGGCATGGCCGCCTCGCGATCCGTCGAACGGAACGCCTACGCCGCTGCCGATGCGACGACCTATCGCGCGCTCTGGCACGATCTGATCGGCGGCGGCGACCCGCTCGCCGTCGACTTTTCGAAGGAAAGCGTGGTCTTCCTCCTCGGCGGTCGGCGCCCGACGGGCGGCCATCATGTCGAGGTGGAGAAGGTCGTCCCGGAGGCGGACGGCGTGGCCGTCACAGCGACGGTGAAGCCGCCGCCGGCCGACTCGATGAACATCCAGGTCATCACCTATCCGTACAACGTGATCGCCATCGCCAGGCCGGGTGTGAAGAAGGTGCGCTGGGCCGGCAAGTGATGCGCCGCCGCAACCCCGTCCGGCAGGCGCTCCTGCGCGATCGCCTCGACGCGCTCGTCGCCACGTTCGACGTCCGGACCATCGAGCCCGACCCGCTCCAGCTCGTGCACCGCTTCTCCGATCCGCTGGACCAGGAAGTGGCCGGCCTCATCGCCGCTGCTTTCGCCTACGGCCGGGCGGACATCATCGTGTCGAACATCGGGACGGTGCTCGCGCGGATGAAGCCGTCGCCCTACCGCTACCTCGCCGCCTTCGACCGCGCCGAGGCGATGCGCCGCTTCGCCGGCTTCGCCCATCGCTTCCACAAGACGCCCGAGCTCGTGGCTTTGCTCGCCCGCCTCGCGGATGCCATCGCCACCCACGGCTCCCTCGGTGCGCTCTTTCGCTCGGTTTATCGCGCCGATGACGCGGATATCGCCCCCTCCCTCACCCGCTTCGTCCAGGCCCTGCGCGACGGCTCCCCCGCCCTCTCGTATTTGCTGACATCCCCCGAGGATGGCAGCGCCTGCAAGCGAATGAACCTCTTCCTGCGCTGGATGGTCCGCCGCACCTCCCCCGACCTCGCTCTCTGGACGTTCGTCGATCCATCGAAGCTCGTGATGCCGGTCGACACCCACATCCACCGCATCGCCACGTTCCTCGGCCTGAACACCCGCAAGACCGCCGACTGGAAAGCGGCCCGCCACCTCACCGACCGCCTTGCCGTATTCGACGCCGCGGACCCCATCCGCTACGACTTCGCCCTCTGCCGCCTGGGCATCCTCGACCTCTGCTCCCGCAAACGCCGCAAGGAGAACTGCGATGTGTGCCTCCTGCGCGACGCGTGCAGGTTCCCGGTGACGCGTTAGAATGCTTCCACCCATGCATAACGAGTTCACCGCGATCATCGAGCAAGACGAAGATTGGTACATCGCGTATTCGCCCGAAATCCCTGGAGCAAACGGTCAGGGACGAACAACTCAAGAGGCGCGTGAGAGTCTCGGCGCGGCGATCGCGCTGATTCTCGAGGATCGCCGTGAGGATGCACTCCGCGGCGTACCCGATTCCGCCATCCGAGAAACCGTTGTCGTCGATTGAAACAGCGCGAGCTCCTTCGCCACCTCCGCCGCCACGGCTGCTTCCTCAAACGCCAAGGCAAAGAGCACGAGCTCTGGTCGAATCCGCAGACCGGGCACATCGAAGCCGTACCGCGGCATCAGGAGATCCCGAATCATCTGGCGCGCAAAATCTGCCGGGAACTATCGATCCCGGAACCGTAGGTGCTCCGGCTGATCTAGAGTTTATGGTCCCCGACGCTGCAGCCCGACGCCGCGCGGGCGGCGGCATCGCCAGAACCATCCTTGACCGCGCGCGGCGCGGCTGAGCGGGCGCGCAGCGAAGCGCGGCGAGATACCAGCGACAGATGACGGAGCAGAGCCCCAGGTGGAGCCACCCTCGATTTTGAGAGGTGCATCCACGCTGCAAGAGCGTTTTGCGGACTTCCCTTGCTTCGAGACGACCGCACCGTTCGAGCCAGGCATGAGCGGTGGGCCGGTTTTCTTCGGTGACACCCTCTTCGGCATTGTGTCTACCGGCTGGAAGTTGGATGAAGAGACAATACTGGATGCTGCTCGGAGCCGCGCCGCTACGCTGTGGCCTCTCATTTACACCAGAAACATCCCAGACCACGAACACCGGTCGACCTTCTTAGAGATGCTGGGAAGCGGATCGATCAAAGCCATTGACTGGAACCTTGTCCATCGGCTAACGCGCTTAGAAGAAGTTGCAGGACGGATTCGGGCGCGAATCTCCCCCATGTGCACGTAGATCAAATCACGTCAGATATTGCACCTTGTACGAGGCGCTAACGTCCATTCATGCACATCCGCTCCCTTGATCACCTCGTCCTCACCGTCCGCAGCATCGATGACACCGTCCGTTTCTACACGACCGTTCTCGGCATGGAGGCGTGCCACATTCGGGGACGGGAGGACGGCGCTCCACTTCGGTCAGCAGAAGCTCAACCTCGTCGACGCGAACGTGCGGCATGCCACGCCAGGCTCCGCCGACATCTGCCTGCTCACGGATACGCCGATCGAAGAGGTGATCGAAGCTACAGAGCCAGGGTGTAGACCTCACCTAAGGCCCGGGGAAACCGCACCGCCGCGACATCCCCCCTCCCGTCCGTCTACTCCTACGGTCCCCATGAGAACCTCATCGAAGTGGCCAACGAGCTGCCGAATCGGTGATTCGCTTCGCCGAATGGGCCTTCAAGAAACCGCGCGCCGAATCCAAGCTTTTGGAAACCGATCCGCTGTGCGGTTAGCGAAGCGCATCGGCCAAACCTTTGAATCCATCAACTTAACCCGCGTTTTGCCGCGGCACCCCCGTTGAATACTGCCGTCCTGGTCGATGCGAAACTCCTGGTACAAGATGGTGTTGGTGGGGCTGCTGACGGTGGCGGTCGTCATCGGCGCCTTCGCATCGTTCCAGCGCAAGCGGTCCTCCTTCGAGCGGATCGACTTCACCTTCACGCGCAAAAACGGCGTCATCAGCGTCAAGAGCGTCGACGCCGGCAGCGGCGCCGAGCGCGCCGGACTGCGGCCCGGCGACGAGATCCTGCTCATCGGCGAGACGCCCACCACCGAGATCGAAGGGCTGCAGAAGACCCTGCGCCGCATCGGGACGCCCGTCCCGATGATCATCGACCGCGGCGGCCACCCCCTCACCCTCACCTACCGCCCGCCCGAGCTGAAGATCGACTACCCGTACCTGATCCTCAGCTTCATCGGCTTCCTCTATCTCGCCATCGGCCTCTTCACCCTGTTCCGCGGCGAGACGAGGGACTCGACGCTGTTCTTCTTCGTGACCCTGCTGTCGTTCATCGTCTACGTCTACACGCCGGCGGGGGACATCGACTGGAGCTACAAGCTGCTGCAGTTGGTGGAAGACCTCTCCATGATCTTCCTCCCGCCGCTGGCGCTGCACTTCTTCCTTCTTTTCCCGCGGCCGGTGGTGAAGCAGAAGTGGTTGCTGGCGCTGATGTACGTGCCGGCGGGGCTGCTCGCGGCGTGGAGCCTCGACCTGCTCGTCTTCAACAACGCGGTGGCCCTCATG
>DATEOX010000598.1:0-5033 GCA_035273585.1 Thermoanaerobaculia bacterium | reverse complement strand
TGTCAGCGGATCGCATCGGCCAGCGCCTGCATCGCGTTGCGGAGCGTCCGCTCCAGTTCCGGGTCAGTCACGCGGCCGTCGGCATCGATGAACCGCCGCGCCTGCGTCGTGCGCAGCGACGCGTCGGTGAGGACGTTCGCGTCCATCGTTTTGAGGATCTCGATGAGCTGCTCGTGGGCGCGTTCGGCGCCGCCGGGAGAGGCGCTGATGAGCAGCAGCGGCTTGGCCATCAGCTCGCCGCTGGAGACGATCCAGTCGAACGCGTCCTTCAGTGCGCCGGGGACGCCGTGCGCGTATTCGGGGCTGGAGATCAGGATGCCGTCCGCGGCGGCGAGCGCCGCACGCCACTCGCGCACGACATCAGGTGGCGCCTCGGTATCGAGATCGGGGTTGAAGTGCGGCAGCGCGGCGATGCCGTCGTACGTGACGACCTCCATGCCGGCCGGCGCGAGCAGCGTGACAGCGCGCAGCAGCGACGCGTTCGACGACTGCGCGCGCAGACTGCCGGAGATGGCCAGGACTCTTTTCATCGTGCGAGCTCCCATACGGCGATGAAACGCATGTGGTTCGGGTAGGGCGGGTCGGGGCGGAACGGGCGCGGCGCCTCGCCGAGGTCCTTGGCCAGCAGCGCCGCCTCCTCGGCGAACCAGGCGGTGTCCACTCCTTCGGCGCGCGCCTGCTGGAGGAGGCGCGCGGCCAGCGCCTTGTCGCCGAGCGCCCACGCCTCGCGCGCAGCGAGGAGGGTCGGGACGCCGGCGTGCACCTCGCTGCCGTCATCGGGCGGCAGTTGATGGACCGCCGTCGGCTCGTGCATACGCAGGGCGAACGACCGCAGCGAGAGATCGTCCGTCGTGCCGGGATCGACGAGAGCGAGCGCCGCGCGCAGCCGGCGGCGCATGCCGTCGTCATCGCCGCGGCGATAGGCGGCGTACGCGCCGAAGGCATATGCCTGCCGCTCGTACTCGACGAGCGCCGCCTGATGAGCGCGCACCGCGGCAAGGTCGAGCGTCGTCTGCGCCGCGGCGAAGTCGCCGGCGCCGATCTGGGCGATGCCGGCCAGGACGCGGCAGTCGTTCGCCACCGGCGGCAGGTTCGCCACCGTGGCCGCCTCGGCCGCCTCGGCGTAGAGCTTCGCCGCATCGGCGGCGCGGCCACGGCTCCAGGCGATGCGCGCCTTCGTGTAGGCGAGCAGGGCCGGCTTGTTCGTCAGCCGGCTGCGCTGCAGGTCGCGCTCCGCGCCGTCGATGTCGCCCAGCGACGCGCGGTCGCCGAGGATGATGGTCAGGCGGCGGTCATCAGGCGCGGAGACGTCGATCTGCAGGAGTTGGGCGAGCATGGCGCGCATCTCGCGGCGGTCGAGGTGGCGATGAGCGAGCGAGAGCCGCAGGCGCCACGCCTTCGGCCGCAGCTCCAGCAGCGACGAGGCGAGCGCGCTCTGCGTCGCGCCGTCGTTCTCCGGCAGGAGGTAGCGCGCCAGCAGCGCCTCGTACGACGACGACGCGCCGGCCAGCCGCTTCCGCGTCTCGGCCGAGAACCGCGCGCCGGCTTTGCGGTCGCCGCTGAAGTAGGTGAAGGCGGAGAGGAACGCGGGCGGCAGTGGCGCGTGCGGATCGCTGCGCGTCGCCTCGCGAAACAGCTCGATGGCCTCGGCGCGATTGCCCGCCGCGTCGGCGCGCAACGCGACCGCCGTCAGCCGCCGCGTCTCGTCCGTGCCGCTGACGTCCGACATCCGGAGATCATAGCCGCCGTCGATGACCTTGCGCTGCCGGGCCACGACGGCCGAGCCGATCGCGAGCAGCGCGGCGATCACCGCGATCACGATGATGAAGATGCCGAACCGCCGCGCGGTCCTGCGCCGCCGGCGGCGCATCGTCGGCATCGTCTCCAGCCGCCCGCTGGCCTGCACCGCGACGACCGTGCGCAGAGCACCGGCCAGCTCAGCGCCCGACTGGAAGCGCAGCGTCGGGTCCTTCTCCAGGCAGCGCTGGAGGACGTAGTGGATCTCGTCCGGCAGGTCGCTGTCGTCGCCCAACGGCTCGGCGGTGAGCACGGAGGCGATGACCTCCGCCTGGCTGTCGCGGCGGAACGGCATCTCGCCGCGCAGCATCTCGTAGACGACGCAGCCGAAGGAGAAGACGTCGCTGGCCGGCGTGAGCGGCCGGCCGCGGAGCTGCTCGGGCGACATGTAGCCGAGGGTGCCCATCACCATGCCGGGCTCGGTGAGGGCCTGCGAGTCGCCGAACGGGAGCTGCGTGCTGGCCAGGCCGAAGTCGAGGATCTTCACGCCGCCGGTGGACATCAGGAAGACGTTGTCCGGCTTGAGGTCGCGGTGGATGATGCCCTTCGCGTGAGCGGCGGCGAGCCCGTCGGCGATGGCGGCCGCGATGCGCAGCGCCTCGGGGATGGGCAGCCGGCCGCGCTCGAGCCGCGCGCGCAGCGTCTCGCCGTCGAGCAGCTCGGTGACGACGAACGAGGCGTCCTCGCCGACGTCGAAGATGGAGACGATGTTGCCGTGCGAGAGCGCCGCGACGGCGCGCGCCTCGCGGCGGAACCGCGCCAGCGCCTCGGGGTGGTCGGCCAGATGCGAGGGAAGGATCTTGACCGCCACCTGCCGCCCGAGGCGGGTGTCGGTGGCGCGGTAGACCTCGCCCATCCCGCCGCGGCCGATCAGGTAGATGATCTCGTAGGGACCGAGCCGCGCTCCTGGCTCGAGGGTAGCGGGAGGACGCACGGCTTCCATCTTAGTGGGTAGCTCGGCGCTCGGTGTAAGCGCCTCGTAAGCACCCCTCCGTACATTGCCGGCGTGATGAAAAATCGGCTGATCCTGTTGATCGGGACGACGGCGGAGGAAGGCGAGAGCCTGACCCGCCGGCTGATCCCGCGCGGCTTCGACGTCCGCCTGGCCACGCCCGCCCCCGATTCCGACCTCGCCCAGACGCTGCGCGAGCTCGGGGCGGAGGTCGTGCCGGCGGACCTCGACGACCGGGCCAGCCTGCGCGCGGCGCTGCGCGGCTGCTGGGGCGTCTTCGCCGCCGCCTCGCCCGAACAGCAGCGCACCCTCGCCACCACCATCGACAGCATCGACATCGAGCAGTTCGCCTGCAGACTCACGGAGGTCTTCGCATGACGCAGTTGCCATTCGTCCTCACCCCCGCCGACCGCGCCGAGGCCCCTCGCGGATGGACGCCGCCCGCCTGGTGGCCCGAGCTCGAGGAGCGCCGCACCATCCTCGTCAAAGGGCTGCCCCTCCTCCGCCCCGCCCTCTGCGCGTTCGGCGGCGAGGAAGTGCTGGTCGTCGTCACCACCGGCGCAAAACCGCCGCAGGAGATGCACTTCGACGCCCTGCCGGAGAACGTCCGCGTCGAGCGCTTCGTGCCGTACGCGCGGCTGATGCCGAAGGTCGACCTGCTGATGACCAGCGGCGGCTACGGCGCGATCCGCATCGCCCTGGCCCACGGCGTTCCAGTCGTGGCCGTGGCCACCCCCGACCAGCCGGAGGTCGCGAACTTCGTGCAGTGGAGCGGCGTCGGCATCGGACTGAAGACGCGCTTCCCGTCCGACGAGCAGCTCCGCACTGCGGCAACCAACGTGCTGTATCAGCCGGCGTACCGCTCCCGCGCGGAGCGGGCGGCGGCGCTGATGGAGGAGCTGACGCTGGCACGGACGGCAGAGGCTCGCGCCGCGGCGGGCGCTACCATGGCGCCCATCATGAAAAAAATCGGCGCGATCGTAGTCTTGCTCCTGGCCGTCGCCTGCTCCGCGCGCGCGGAGAAGTTCCTCTCCGTCTCCGACATTCATTTCGATCCGTTCGCGGATCCGTCGATCGTGACGAAGCTCGAGGCCGCGGACGTCTCGCAGTGGGACGCCATCCTGGCCTCGTCCACCGCGACGGCCTTCAGCACGTACGGGCACGACCTCAACGACCCGCTGCTGCGCTCCGCGATCGCGGAGATGCAGAAGCAGATCGCGTCGCCGGCGTTCATCCTGATCTCGGGCGATTTCCTCGCGCACGGCTTTCAGAAGACGTATCAGCAGTACGCCACGGACAAGAGCCAGACGGCCTACACGGCATTCGTGACGAAGACCATCGCCTACGTCGCGTCGGCCTTCCGCAAGGCGTATCCCGGAGTGCGGATCTATCCCACGCTCGGGAACAACGACTCCGACTGCGGCGACTACGCGGTCGCGCCGAACGGCGCCTTCCTGGCCAACTTCCGCGACGTCTGGAGCCCGATCGTCGGCTCGCGCTCCTTCGATCGGCGGTTCCCGACGGGCGGCTACTACCACGCCGATCTTCCCGGACTGAAGAAGGTGCGCGTCATCGCCCTGAACACGAACTTCTTCTCCGTGAAGTACGAGAACCCGTGCGGAACGGCTGGCGGCCCCGATCCGGGCATCCGTCAGCTCGAGTGGCTCGCCGAGGAGCTGCTGCTGGCGCGCGTCGAGGGCAAAAAGGTTTGGCTGTTGTTCCACATCCCGCCCGGAATGGACGTCTACGACACCGAACAGTACGGCGGCACGTGCCCGACCGTGAAGGTGCAGACGTTCTGGAAAGACGAATACCAGCAGAAGTATCTGAAGATCGCGGCCGCGCACCGGAGCACGATCCTCGGCTCGTTCGCCGGCCACACGCACGACGACGAGTTCCGCATCGCGAGCGGAGAATTCATCCACGTCACGCCCTCCGTGTCGCCGATCTTCGGAAACAACCCCGCCTTCGAGATCGTGGAGGTCGGAGCGCGGGGCAGCGTGGCCGACTACACCGTGTACAACCTGCCGAACGCGACGCTGCCGTGGGCCCGCGAGTACGCGTGGGGCGAGGCGTACGCGAAGCCGAGATACGACGCCGCGACGCTGGCGGAGCTCGAGGCAGCCATCGGCAGCGATCCGGCGGTCCGCGAGCGGTACTTCGGCTATCTCACCTCCGGCGCCGCGAAGGGCTCGGCCGAGGCGCTGACCGGTTGGCGGGGGTACTGGTGCGGGCTGCACGAGATGAACGAGGCGGCGTTCTCGACGTGCTACTGCGGGCGATA
>DATEOX010000597.1:0-5264 GCA_035273585.1 Thermoanaerobaculia bacterium | reverse complement strand
CGCCGGGAAAGTCGCGGCGGCCGCGATGGACCTCCGCGACTGACAGCGGCGCGTCGAGCAGCGCAAAAACCAGCAGCGAGTCCTCTTCCAGAGCGTCGCGCAGCCGCGGGAGAAACGGGGCGGCGGCGGCCACCCCCTCCGCCCGGCGGTAGAGCGCGACCTCGCGAGCGATGCCGGCGAAGTCGCCCCCCGCGGCGCCGCGCTGCTGCTTGACGAAGCAGCCGCCGCCCGGCCACTGCACCGCGAGATTGCGGTTGCGTCCCGCGACCTCGCGTACCGTCACGCCTTCCCGCACCACTGTGTCGAGCGGAAGGAGCCCGCGACCGACCAGCAGCGGAACGACGTTCGCCCGACTGACGACGAGCATCAGAAGAACGCCGGGCGGGCGGGCATCGGGTACCGGTGGCCGGGCGGCGGCGCCAGACAGGCGTTCGTCAGCGTCTCGCACATCTGCACGCAGCTCGAGACGATTGCCGTCGGGCAGACGCCCTCGGTCGGGCACGCGTCGATGCAACTCGTGACGAGCAGCGTCGGACACATCTGGGCGCACGTCGACACTCCCACGGTCGGACATGCCTGCGCGCACGAAGTGGCCGCGAGGCTCGGCGGCGGCGGCTGGATCTGCATCTGCATGGACGGAATCTGCTCGCAGGCGATTGCGCCATCGAGAAACCGGAGCGGGCTGCGCGGCGTTGCCGTGTCAGACATTGACGGTGACCTCCTCTTTCTGCGGTGAGTGCGTCTGGAATCGGGGACGGCCCCAGAACGGATCGCGGGCGGCGGCGATATCGAGCGCGCCGGCGATCATCTCGTTCACGAGGTCGTATGCGGCCGGGTTGTGCACGGCGGCGAGAGTGCCGCCGGCGAGGATCAGCGCGGGATCGCCGATCGCGGCGGCGGCCCGGGCGTGGGCGCGGGAGAAGATCATGCGCGCGGCGGCCTCGTCGATGTCGTCCCACGTCTCGATGTCCTGGATCGACTTGCCGTCGAACGCCTGGAACGGCGCGGTGACGATGAACGCGCCGAGCGCGCTGGCGCAGGTGCGCATGAGCGGGAGCGGGAGGGTGGTGGACAGGGGAAACGAGGCGTCGTCGCCGACCGAGATGTAGCCGTCCAACCCGATCGAGGTCGCGCCGCCCGCGGCCACCTCCGCGACCTGACGCAGCACGTCGATGTACGTCGCCTTCACCGCCGGGTCGAGCGAGCGAAGGGCGTGGATCGCCCCGATGGCCAGGTCGACGCGGAGGATGTCCGTGGGATGGATGTCCAGGGCGTTCCCCTCGATCGTGCCGGAGGTGGTGAGCAGATGCGGCAGCGTGGTCTGGCCGAGCTGCGCGCGCAATGCCATCAGCCAGGCGGAGAGGTTCAGTGCGAACGCCGGACCGATGTTCAGCACGCCGAAGACATCCGCGGTGGCCTCGTTCATCCAGTACTGCCACAGCGTCGACAGCAGCGGCCCGCTCTGCGGCCAGGCGCTGGCCGCGGCCACGGCGAGCATGACGTTTCCGCCGCCGCTCTGCAGCTCCTGGATCAGACCGGGATCGGCATGGACGACGTCGTGGCCACCGGTCTCGTGCGCCAGCGATCCCCACAGCAGCGGGTGATTGCGGTAAACCGACGGCACGCTGACCAGAGCGATGGGGGCGCCGATCATCTGCTGCACGATGTCGACGGTGTAGGTGTACGGCCCGAGCGAGCCGTCGTTGCGGAAGGTGGCCAGTGGAGGCAATTGCTCGATGAGCGGCAGATCGAGGCTCAGCCGCTTCTCGCGCGAGAGAAACGATTCGTACAGATCGGAGACGACGGCCAGGAACCGGCGCAGCGGCGGCCCGACCTCGGAGCCGGGGCCGTGATCGTAGATCGCGCCGAGGACGGTCTCGGCCGGATCGCCTCCACCCGGCGAGGCGATGGCCAGGCGGCTGAGGTTCTGCTGCACGGGCGTGACGTACGCCTGCTGGTAAGCGAGCGGCATGTAGTCGATCGCCGGCTCGATCGCCGCCGCGAAAGACTCCTCGCTCGCGTTGCTCCCCCACGGGATGTCCGGTGGGCCGAGGCCGGTGAGATCCTCTCCGGCGATCCGCACCGCGAGATCGAAGACGCCGCTCGCCGACAGGTTCGGCGTGGAATCGAACGAAGACATGGACGATGCTCTCCTGTCAGTTCGTCGCCGCCGGGACGGAAGGGATGTGGATACCCAGCGCCTGCATCAGACCGACGTCGGTGCGGGCAGGGCTGAACGGCGGCACATAGAGCGTGGAGATGGCGGTGACGCCTGACTGCGGCAGGTGCTGCAGCGGCACCCAGCGGATCACCGGCTCGACGCCGGGGAACAGCGGCGCCTCGTAGACGCAGACTTGATGATGCGGCGGGTAGCCGAACGAGTAGAGGCGCTGCAGGAGCTGCGGCATCCCCTTGATGTCGTACGCCTGGCGCTTGAACGTGGAGTCGCCCAGCACCCCGATCTGCCACAGGATCACGTGCGTCGACGGATCGATGATCCGGCCGTTGATGAGGAAGTCCGTCGCCTCGTACGACTGGCAGCCGGCCATGGCCGGATCGAAGTTCAGGTCGGCGAACAGGCAGTCCTCGGCCGAGACGCCCGGGAGCATGCGCGCACGGTAGCCCTCCGCGGTGGCCCGGCGGACCGACTCGTGCGTCGGGTAGGCGAAAACGCCCGGGTGCCCGTAGGCGGCCATGCAGACGACCTCCCCCTGGCGAACGTAGCCGAGCGTCTTCTCGATCATCTCGTGGTAGGTCTGGATGCGCGGCTTGTTCTCGCCGTACAGGCCGTAGAGCGATTCCGCCCCGTCGGGGTTGAGGGTCTTGATCAGCCGTTCGGCCACCGGGTCGCTGACGATGTAGAGGACCTTGTCCGCGCGGCGAATCCACGCGATCGCCTCCGTCGTCAGATGACCGATGGTCCGGATCCCGGTGCCGACCACGACCAGTCTTTCTTCGAACATCGGGCTCTCCTTCCTTTCTCGAATGGGGCAGATCAGCCGAGGATCCACGGCACGCGGATGGCGTATGCGACGTGGGGCCATGACGGCTGCTGTCCGGTGGCGGGAATTGCGTAGTGGGCGTAGGCGGCGGGCCAGCCGGCGGGCTGCGGCGCTCCCCAGCCCGGCGCCTGCTGCGGCCACGATGCCGCGGGCTGCGGAAACTGCTGCGGGGCGGGCGCCGGCGGCTGCGGTTGAGCCGGCGCGGGCTGCGCCTGCGGCTCGCTGATCGCCTGGTAGATCCGGTCCTGGTCCCCGGAGCGCAGGATGTTCCGCTCCTCGTCGCTCAGATCTGATTGGCCGATGACCGTCTGCGCGTCGGAAATGAACTCTGTCAGCGCGTCGACGTCGCTGGCCAGCTTCACCATGAAGTCCTTCAGATGCTCGTGCATGGGCGTCCTTTCCTCCTGATGGCGGGTCAGCTTCCGATGAGCAGAGGCACGAAGACGAGCGGATGGAGTGGAGTCACCGGAATGCCGGGATGCGGGGCGTAGAACACCGCCGGCTGCGCGCCCGGTTGCGGCGCGAATTGCGGCTGCGCGGCCTGGGAGCTCGAGGTGACGGACGATGGCACGCCCGCGGCCGCTGCGATGATGACGAGGACGAGCGGGGGAGCCGATGGCGGGACTTGGCTGCTCATGAGAAATCCTCCTTTGACGTGCGGCCGGAAAGGGGAAGAGCCGTCGCCGGCCCCTCCCCCTCGCGGCCTCTCTTTGCTCGCGACGCCGGTCGCCGGATCACCGGCCGAACAGCAGAGGCACGTAGATGATCGGATGAAGGGGAGCAGCCTGCTGCGCGCCCGTGCTTGCCGCCGCGAAGAGGACGGCCAGCGGCGCCACGATGGTCGGGGCGTACTGCGGCGGCACGCCCTGAGCGCCGGAGACGACGATGGGCGGCACGTTCGGGGCGACGATGGTCGGCGGGAACGCGCCGACCGCGCCGGGCACTCCCTGCTGCGTGGCGGCGGCTGCGACGATGATCATCATCACCATGGGCGGCGCGATGGTCGTGACGCTGGATACGATGGTGGGTGGTGCTACGAGAGAGCTCATGTAGACAATCCTCCTTATGTGGCTTGCGACGGTTGTGGGTGCCGGCCGGCCCTGACTGGACACGTATCGATGACGGTGCAGCGGCCGCATTCAGCAGGATTTCTCTTTTTCAGCATGGCAGGCGTCCCGGAAGTAAGGCGGCCGCGGCCATGGAAGGATTCGCCCCGGCCACCGCGGCGGCAGCGGCTGTAACGGCCGCGGACGACCATTCGCCGCGCTCGGCCAGACGAACAACCGCGATCGGCCCGAGCGGCCCGAGCTCCGTCGCGGCGCGCAGGAGCTGCGCTGCCTCTTCTTCCTGTCCGCGCGCGGCCAGCGCATTGGCCAGAAGGATGCGCGGGCGGGGGTCGGAGAGATCGAGCGCGGCGGCGAACCGGAGGACATCCACGGCGGGTGCGCCGAGGCAGAGGCGGTGGAGCTCCGCGTTCCGCAGCCAGGCCAGCGCACAGCGCGGACGCTCGCGCACGAGCGTCTCCGCGACGGCCAACGCGCGGCTGGGCATGCCCCGCATCCAGGCCTGCACGCCCTGCACGTACTGGGTGTCCACCGTGCCGCGGCCGATCTCCAGAAGACGGCGCAGCGAAACGCTGCCGCGCGCCGGCGCAGGAAGGCGCAGGAAGAGCCGCTGGAGCGCCCGCGGGCTCAGCGGATCGCCCGCCACCGCGGCGTGCAGCGCGGCCAACGCCTCCTCGTCGCGGCCCGCCAGCGCGAGCGCATCATGGCGAAGCGTCAGCAGCACGCCGTTCGCCGGGTCGGCGCGCAGAGCCGGCTCCAGCGCCGCCGCCGCGCGGTCGAACAAACCGGCGCGGATGGCGCTCCGCGCTGCCAGCGCGCCGATGTAGCTGGCCGAGGACGACGTCCCGAGCGCCTCCAGCCGCACCAGCGCCTCCGGAACGCTTCCCGACGCATCCTCGGCGAGCGCCGCCAGCAGCTCCACCGCGTCGCCGTCGGCGAACCGGAGGGCGCGCTCGTACACCGTCGCCGCCGCGCTCGCGCCATGGAGCGCGCTCGCCGTCTCAGCCAGCTCCAGCCAAGCCGCCACGTGCCGCGCTTGGCGGGACAGGACCTGTTCGTATTCCGCCACGGCGGCCGCGAGGTCTCCCCTCTCCCGAAGGCCCCGGGCGTATTCGAGCCGCTTGCGCCAGCCACCGGGATGGCGGTCGATGTAGTCGGACAGCCGATGCAGCGTCCGCCGCGCGAGACGCGGAGAGAT
>DATEOX010000596.1:0-2574 GCA_035273585.1 Thermoanaerobaculia bacterium | reverse complement strand
CGGAACTAACCCGCCGATGCGGCACAAAATTGCGGGGATCATAGAAGCTTGCGTGCTCTTCGCCGGGACTCTTCCGATTCGATTTTACCACTAGACTAGCAGATTGCTGAAAAACTTGGCTGGAGAGGCCTTTCGCTCGGGTCAGCGGCCGTTTCGGCCGGTGTCTGCGCGGTTCGCCCCGGGGCGCACCGTCAGGCGGCGATGAGCTTCGGCAGTCGGATCAAGTTGTAGGCTGCGGTTGCGAGGGTGAAGGCGAAGCGGACGCGGGGGAGGCCTCGGAACCTGGTCTTTCGGTGGCCTGCTGAGCTCTTCGTCCAGCCGAAGACCTCCTCGATGCGTTTGCGGATGCGCTGGCTGGCGGCATAGCCCGGATGCCGGGTGGTGCGGCCGTCGATGGCCGAGCGCCGGCCGGCGGTGTTCTGCGCGACGTGTGGCACCGCGTTGAGCTCGCGCACCTCCATCACGAACTCGGCCGCATCGTAGCCCTTGTCGGCGCCGATGGTGACGCGCCGGCCTGTGTCGCGGGCGACGCCTTCGAGCATGGCCAGCGCGGCGACGCGCTCGGCCGTGCCGGTGGCCCGCGTCAGCTCGGCATCGACGACGAGGCCGCTGCGGTTCTCCATCAGCGCGTGCCCCATGAAGCACAGCACTGCCCCGGTCCCGCGGCTCTTGCGGAACAGCCGGGCGTCCGGGTCGGTCGTCGAGGCATGGTCGCCATTGTCGCTCGGACCAATGGCGCTCCAATGGCGACCGTTCGTGCGCCGCTCGCCGCGAAAGTCCACCTCGGCGTTGCGCCCGGCCCCAGGCGGCGGCGCACCGTCATCGGGCGGGTCCTCTCCTTCGGCTTTCGGCCTGAAGCTCTTCATCGACGCCCAGGCCTCGATCAGCGTGCCGTCGACCGAGAAGTGCTCGGTCGAGACCAGCCGCCGCACCTTCGGGTGTGCGACGATGGCCGCCAGGAAGGCCGCCGCCGCGTCGCCTTCGAGCAGCCGGTCGCGGTTCTTCGAGAAGGTCGAGGCATCCCAGACCGGATCGTCGACGCCGAGCCCGGCGAACCAGCGGAACAAGAGGTCGAACTCCAGCCGCTCCATCAGCTGGCGCTCCGAGCGCACACCATAGAAGGCCTGCAGCAGCAGGGCACGCAGCAGCATCTCGGGCGGGATCGACGGCCGCCCGACCGAGGCGTAGAGCGCGTCGAACGCACCCGACATCGCCTCGAGCGCATCGTTCGCGATGCACCGGATGACGCGCAGCGGGTGCCCCGTCGGCACCCGCTTCTCCAGGTCGACATAGGAGAACAGCGCCCCGCTCCGCCGATCCGATCCACGCATCCCGTCCCCCGCATCGCCTGACAACACAGGGAATCACGCCGCCGTCGGATCGGGAAGGAGTTTTTCAGCAGCCTGCTAGAGCATTTTCGGTTCAATCCGGCTCATAGCCTGAGTTGGCGAAGTAGTTGGCGCACTCGGCGGGTGAGAACGCGTCGAGCGCCTCTGCGATGGCGGTCTCGAGGGCGGTGAGGGATCGGGCGGCCGCCTTGCGCAGGAGCGCCTTGAGCTTGGCGAAGGCCTGCTCGATCGGATTGAAGTCGGGGCTGTAGGGCGGCAGCAGGAGCAGCATCGCGCCGGCCTCTTCGATCGCCCTGCGTGCGGCCTTCACCTTGTGGGCAGGCAGGTTGTCGAGAACGACGATGTCGCCCGGGGCGAGTGTCGGCACGAGCAGGCGTTCGACCCAGGCGGCGAAGGCCGCGCCGTTCATGGCGCCATCGATCAGCATCGGCGCGCTCAGGCCGTCGAGGCGCAATCCGGCGACGAGCGTCGTCGTCTTCCAGTGGCCGTGCGGCACCGCCGCCCGGCAGCGCTCGCCGCGCGGGCTGCGTCCGCGCAGGCGTGCCATCTTCGTCGTGGCGCCGGTCTCGTCGACGAAGACGAGCTTCGAGGGATCGAGCTCGGGCTGGAGCTCGAACCAGGCCTCCCGCTTCGCCCTCACATCGGCCCGGTCCTGCTCGCTGGCGTGCGCCGTCTTTTTTTGAAAGTCACGCCGTGGCGGCGGTAGAAGTCGTGGATCGTGCTGATCGCGAAGACCTCGCCGCGCTCCTCGATCAGGCGCTGGCGCAGCTCCGCCAGCGTGACGTCGGGCGTCTCCGAAATGGCCCGCATCAGCAGGTCCGACTGCGCCTCGATCCGGCCCGACCGCCGGTCGCCGCCGCGCGGCTTCGGTGCGGTTTGCCCGGTCTGCAGATAGGTCGCCATCCAGCGCACCGCGCTGGCGATGCTGACGCCGAACCGGCGCGCCGCGGCATTGCGCGACATGCCGCCTTCGACGGCGCCGATCACCCGGATGCGCAGATCCTCGGACAGGTACTTCGCCATGCATGCTGGCCTCCTCTCCAGCACGCATGTTGAATCAGAAATCCGAGTCTCCGGGAATCCCCGCGATTCACTCAGGCCGGGAATTGCTCTAGCGCCTGATTATGAGTTCATCTAGTGGTTCGACTCTAACGCTTGGAACCCTCGGTTTCGAGCGGCGATGATAGGTCGCTTGCAGCGGCGTCTGATAGTCGCGCAATAGGCG
>DATEOX010000595.1:0-8329 GCA_035273585.1 Thermoanaerobaculia bacterium | reverse complement strand
GGCGGGTGGGCTGGGCCTCATCTTCGCCGAGCACCTGGCCAAGGAGTGCAAGGCGAGACTGGTCCTGACCGGCCGGTCGTCGCTCTCCGCCGAGCGCGAAGCGAGGCTCGAAGAGCTCCGGAAGTCGGGCGCGGCGGAAGTCGCGTACCTGGCCGCCGACGTCTCCCGTCTCGACGATGTCCGCCGCGTCGTCGACGAGATCAAATCCCGCTTCGGAGCCATCAACGGAATCATCCATGCCGCCGGCGTCCTGCGGGACTCGTATGTCCGGAACAAGACGGCGGAGGAGCTGGCCGCCGTGCTCGCCCCGAAGGTCCACGGGACGCTGCATCTCGATGAGGCCACGAAAGACGAGGCGCTGGACTTCTTCGTCACCTTCTCCTCGCTCGCCGCCGTGACCGGCAACGCCGGCCAGAGCGACTACAGCTTCGCCAATCACTTCATGGACTCGTTCGCCGCCGAGCGCGATCGCCTGCGCGCCGAAGGAGCGAGAAGCGGCCAGACGCTGAGCATCAACTGGTCGCTCTGGGCCGACGGCGGCATGCGGCCCGACGAGCAGACCGAGCTCTATCTGCGCAAGACGCTGGGGATGAAGCCGCTCAGCACGGCCACCGGCGTGGACGCGTTCATGCGCGGCCTCGCCGCCGGCCGCTCGCAGTTCACGGTCGTGGAAGGCATCCGGGAGAAGTGGGAGCAGGCCTGGACCGCCAAAAAGAAAGAGCCGGCGCCTGCCGCGCCTCTCTCCGCCGCGCAAGCCGAGGGTGATCTCGTCCCGCGCGTGCAGCAGGACCTGACCCGGATCGTCATGGATCTGCTGAAGCTCGAGGCGGGCGACGTCGACGCCGACAAGGTCCTGCTCGACCTCGGCTTCGACTCCATCGGCCTGGCCACCTTCGCCAACGCCGTCAACGACCGCTACCAGACGGACATCACGCCCGTTCTCTTCTTCGACTATCCGTCGGTCGGCGAGATCGCGAAACATCTCTGCGCCGAGCGGGCGGATGAGATCCGCCGGTTCCATGGAGGCGCTGCTCCCGCCGCCCCTTCCCCCGCGCCGGCCGCCAGTCAGCCGGAGCCGGCATTCGGGATCACGAAGCGCTGGGAGCCGGCCGCCGAAGCTCTCCCCTCCGCGCCCTTGTCTCCGGAGCGTCGCTTCGTCGACAAGCCGATCGCCATCGTCGGGATGAGCGGCGTCATGCCCCAATCCGATGACCTCGACGAGTTCTGGGAGAACCTGCGGGACTCGAAAGACCTCGTCACCCTCATCCCGCCCGACCGCTTCCGTTGGGAGGACTACTACGGAGACCCGCTCAAGGAGAAGAACAAGTCGAACTCCAAGTGGGGCGCGTTCATGCGGGAGGTCGACAAGTTCGATCCGCTCTTCTTCGGGATCTCGCCAAGGGAAGCGCAGATCATGGACCCGCAGCAGAGGATCTTCCTCGAGCACGTCTGGAAGGCGGTGGAGGATTCGGGGCACCGAGTCTCCGACCTCTCCGGCACGCGCACCGGCCTGTTCCTCGGCGTCGGCACGACCGACTACTCCAGCCTCTTCAGCTCCTACGACGTCCCGTTGGACGGGTATGCAGCCTCCGGAAACTCCCACTCCGTCACGGCCAACCGCGTCTCGTTCCTGCTCAACCTGCGCGGCCCCAGCGCGCCGATCGATACCGCCTGTTCCAGCTCCCTCATCGCCCTGCACCGGGCCATCGAGTCGATCCACGCCGGAAGCTGCGACATGGCCATCGTCGGCGGCGTGCAGGTCATGCTCAGCCCCGGCGCGTTCGTCTCGTTCGGCGCGGCCGGCATGTTGAGCCCGGACGGCAAGTGCAAGACGTTCGACAAGAAGGCCAACGGCTACGTGAGAGGCGAGGGCTGCGGCGCGATTTTCCTCAAGCCTCTCGATGCCGCCGTGGCGGACGGGAATCACATCTACGCGGTCGTCAAGGGGACGGCGGAAAACCACGGCGGCAGAGTGACGACCATGACCGCGCCGAATACGGCCGCGCAGACCGAGCTCCTGATCGAAGCCTACGAGAAGGCGCACGTCGATCCGGCCACCGTCGGCTACATCGAGTGCCACGGCACCGGCACCGGCCTCGGCGACCCGATCGAGATTCAGGCGCTCAGCAAAGCATTCTCCGAGCTGTACCGCAGGAGCAACAAGGCCCCGGCGGCGACGCCTCACATCGGATTGAGCTCGGTCAAGACGAACATCGGCCACCTGGAGACCGGAGCCGGAGTGGCGGGCGTGATCAAGGTGCTGCTGGCCATGAAGCACCGGCAGATCCCGGCGAACCTCCACCTGGAAGAGGTCAATCCCTACATCAAGCTCGAGGGCACGCCGTTCTACATCGCGGACAAGCTCACGCCATGGCAGGCGGCGAAGGACGGGAACGGCTCGCCCGTTCCGCGCCGCGCCGGCGTGAGCTCGTTCGGCTTCGGCGGGGCCAATGCCCACGTCGTGCTGGAGGAGTACGTTCCGCCGCAACACGTCTCTCCGGCGGAAGCGCACGAGCCGCAGCTCTTCGTGCTGTCGGCGAAAAACGAAGATCGTCTCCGCGATTACGCCCGGTCGCTGCACGCCTACCTCGGCAAGCACGACGTCGAGCTGATCGACCTCGCCTATACGCTGCAGGTCGGACGCGATGAGATGGCCGAGCGGCTGGCGGTGGTCGCCTCCGGCACGGAGGAGCTGAGGCAGAAGCTGGAGGCGATTCTCGACGGCAACAGGCCGCCGGATAGCTGGCGCGGCCGCATTCACAAGGATGCGAAATCGGAGGGCGTGCCGGCGCTGCTCGAGCGGCGGGAGCTCTCCGGGCTGGGCGATCTGTGGGTCTCGGGCGCGAAGGTCGACTGGCGCCTGCTCTACAAGGCGGCTCTGCCGAGACGTGTGTCCGCTCCGACGTATCCATTTGCCAGGGAGCGTCATTGGCTGCCGGAGGCGACCATCAGCGCGGAGCGGCCGCGGCAGGCGGTGGAGCAACTGCATCCGCTCGTGCATCGCAACATTTCCACGCTGAGAGAGCAGAAGTTCGCATCGCGGTTCACCGGCGCGGAGTTCTTCCTCGCCGACCACAGGATGGCCACGGATGCCGTCCTGCCCGCGGTGGCCTATGTGGAGATGGCCGCGGCGGCCGGTGCATTGGCCGGCGATGGCCAAGTCCGTTTCATAAAGCAGATGTCGTGGTCGGCGCCCATTACAGTCGGCAGCGAGGGAAGGGAAATCGAAGTCACGCTCTCCCCCGGCAAGAACGAGGTCGAGTTCGCGGTCAGGACGTCGGCCGGCGGCAATACAGTCACGCACTGTCGCGGCAAGCTCGCCTATGAGGGGGCGGTTTCCGGGCCAGCCGCTCTGAACGTGGTCGAAATCAGGGAGCGTTGCGGGGACGAGACGATTGCAGGCGCCGATCTCTATCCGTTCCTCTGCTCATCCGGCCTGAACCTGGGCAAGGGTTTTCAGGTCGTCCAGCGAGTCGATGCCGGCAAATCCGAGTGTCTCGCCGTCCTGCAGTTGCCGGAGCATCTCGAGGGCGAGGCGGATCAGTTCCGGCTGCACCCCGCGCTGCTGGACGGCGCGGTACATACCGCCATCGGCATGGTGAAACGCCGCGCGCCGGGCATCCCGTGGGCCGTGCCGTATTCGGTGAGCGAAGTGCAGATCTTCGGCTCGCTGCGGGACGTGCACTATGCCCATGCCGTGTGGGACCCGGAGTCGGTCAAGGACGAAAAGAGCCTCTTCAGGATTCAGCTTCACCTGTTGGATCGCAATGGCCAGGTACTGGTCCGAATGGTGGACTTCATGGCAAAGCCGTTTGTGCATCCGGGAGCCGTCGAGTCGCAACCGGTTGCCGCGTTGCAGTCATTGGTGCCGGTGTGGAATGCCGCGCGCCCGGAACATGCGCCTCCCCAGTCCGGCAGGATCGCGCTGCTGGGCGGCGACCCGGCGCAACTGGCCTGGGTCCGGGCGTCGTATCCGGGTGCTCAGCCTCTACAGGCCGACGAGCAGACGCTGCGCGACTGCTCGTTCGATCAGTTGCTCTGGATGGCGCCGGACGTCGATGATCAGGAACAGGGGGTCCTGGCCCTCTTCCGCATCGTGAAGACCCTGCTGCAACTGGGCTATGCGAGCCGGAAGCTGCAGTGGACCCTCATCACCAGCCGGACGCAGGGAGTGACGGCGGGCGACGCAATCCAGCCGGCCCACGCCGGTGTCATCGGCCTTGTGGGCAGCCTGGCCAAAGAACATCCGCATTGGGATCTGCGCCTGCTGGACGTCGACTCGCTCGCATCCGTCTCCGCCGCGGAATGCCTGTCGCTGCCTTGGGACAAGCACGGCAACGCGCTGGCGCATCGCAATAACGAATGGTTCCGGCAGGGGCTGGCGCTCATGCAGTCCCTCCCCGAGGCCGCCGCACCGCTCTATCGAAAAGACGGCGTGTATGTCGTGATCGGCGGCGCGGGCGGCGTGGGCGAGGTGTGGAGCCGCTTCATGATCGAGCGGTACCAGGCCAACGTGGTCTGGATCGGCCGTCGTGAATGCGACGCCGCCATCGCGGCCAAAATCGACGCCTTGTCCCGCCTCGGGCCGGCGCCGCAGTACATCGCCGCCGATGCCTCCGATGCCGCGGCCCTGGAGCGCGCCCGAGCGAAGATCCTCGAAACGTATCCCGCCATTCACGGCGTCGTGCACTCGGCGATCGTCCTGCAGGATCAGAGCATCCTGCGCATGGAGGAGTCGGCCTTCCGGGCCAGCCTGTCGGCCAAGGTCGACGTCAGCATGAACATGGATCGCGTGTTCGGCGGCGAAGAGCTCGATTTCATGCTCTTCTTCTCCTCCATCGTTTCCTTCGTGAAGCCGCCGGGCCAGTCCAATTACGCGGCCGGATGCACGTTCAAGGACAGCTTTGCGCAGGAACTGCAGCAGCGCCGCCCATACCCGGTGAAGATCATGAACTGGGGTTATTGGGGCAGCGTGGGCGTCGTGGCCGACGAGTCCCACAAGCGGATGATGGCCCAGATGGGCATCGGCTCCATCGAGCCCGAGGAAGGGATGGCGTCGCTGCAGGCGCTGCTCGGCTCGGACGTGCGCCAACTGGTTCTGATCAAGACGCTCAACAGCCAGGCCGCCGCGGTCTTCAATCCGGCGGAAACCGTTGCGTATCACCCACCAACGGCTCCCGCAATCCTGACGCAGGTGGAGCGCGTGCCGGCCATGCCGATCGCTGCCCTGGAAGCGGAGCTGCCGACGGCGGAGATGACGGACTTCGTCACGGAGGCGCTTGCATCGAGCCTGTCGTCGTTGGGCCTGTTCCGCAATGGAGTCGTTCGGCTCGCGGATCTGCGCTCGGATAAACAGCCGGCGCCGTATTACGAGCGCTGGCTGAGCGGCAGCATTCGCTATCTACAGCAGCAGAACGTGCTCGCCGACGACCTGACGCTCAGCCGTGATGTGCGGCCGCTCGCCGAGCTGTGGGTTGAATGGGAAGCGAAGCGTCCGGTATGGGCGGCCACTCCGAATGCGCAGGCGCAGCTCGCACTGCTGGAAGCCTGTCTAAAGGCCGTGCCCGCGATCCTGACGGCGAAGCAGCTCGCGACCGACGTCATGTTCCCGAATTCCTCGATGCAACTGGTGGAAGGGGTCTATCGCGGCAACGCCCTGGTCGACCATTTCAACGACGTCCTCGGGCAGACCCTGAGCGCCTGCATCGAACAGCAGCTCCAGGCGGACCCACGACGCGAGTTCCGCATCGTGGAGATCGGCGCCGGCACGGGCGGCACGACCGCGAAGCTGCTGCCGATCCTGCAGCGCCTTCCGATCGCGGAGTACTGCTATACGGACATCTCCCGCGCATTTCTGATGTACGCCGAGAAGACCTTCAAGCCCGGGCTCCCGGTCCTGACCACGGCGCTCTTCGACGTCACCAAACCGCTCGCCGCGCAGCCGATCCGCGCCGGCCATTACGACTTCGCCATCGCCGCCAACGTCCTCCACGCCACGCCCGACATCCGCGAGACGTTGCGCAATGCCAAAGCGGCGTTGAAAAATCAGGGCGTTCTCCTGCTCAACGAGGTCGCCACCTGGTCGCTGTTCAACCATCTGACCTTCGGCCTGCTGGAGGGATGGTGGCTGCATGAGGACACGCCGGTACGCCTGCCCGGCAGCCCGGGACTGGCCCCGGAGAAGTGGCGGGAGATCCTGGCCGAAGAGGGCTTTGGCCCAATCCTGTTCCCGGCCGAGACGACGCATCGATTCGGGCAGCAGATCGTTGCCGCCGCGAGCGACGGCTGGACGCGGCAGCGCATCGTGAAGCAGGCCGCTCCCGCGGTCGTCGAAACGAAGCCGGTCCGCGCGACGGCTCATGCGCCCGCGCAGAGGAGCCTCGACCACATACGGCGGGTCATCATCGACAAGCTGACCGAGTCGCTCCGATTGGATCCGGCGCTGGTCCGCAATGAGGCGCCTTTCGCGGAGTACGGCGTCGACTCCATCATCGGGGTCAATTTCGTGCGCTCCATCTGCGAGACGCTGCAGATCGAGCTGGAGACGACGAGCCTCTTCGAATACAGCACCGTCGACGACCTCGCGCAGTACATCGACAGCAAGTGGGGAGACCAGATCGCCGCGCAATTGGGCTCAGCGCAGCCGGTCGCGGTTCCGGCGCCGATCGAGGCCGCGCCGCCGGCACGGCGATTCGTGACGGAGCAGCGGCCCGAGCCCGCAAGCGACAACCGCGCGGTCGGCTTCGAGCGCATTGCCGTCATCGGGATGAGCGGACGGTTCGCGGAGTCGGAGTCCCTCGATGCCTTCTGGCGGAACCTCGCGGAGGGGAAGGACCTGGTCAAACCGGTCTCCCGCTGGAGCGCCACCGATTGCGTTTCGTCCCACGCCGCGGACCACGCGTATTGCAGCCACGCCAGCGCGATCGAATCGTATGACCGATTCGATGCGAAGTTCTTCGGAATCGCATCGCAGGAAGCGACGTACATGGACCCGCAACAGCGCTTGTTCCTGGAGGAGTCGTGGAGGGCGCTGGAAGACGCGGGGTATGCGGGCAAGGGCGTGCAGGAGAAGCAGTGCGGGGTCTACGTAGGCGTCGGCACTTCCAACTACACGGACCTCTTCACCGAGGCTCCGCCGCCCGAGGCCTGGTGGGGGAATTCGCCCTCCATCGTTCCGGCGCGCATCGCTTATCACCTCAACCTGCAAGGCCCCGCGGTCGCGGTCGACTCCGCCTGCTCGAGCGCTCTGGTGGCCATCCACCTGGCCTGCCAGGGTCTGTGGTCGGGGGAGACGGAGATGGCCATGGCCGGCGGCGTCTATCTCCAGGCGACGCCCGCGTTCCACAAGGTGGCCAACAGCGCCGGCATGCTCTCGCCGGACGGCAAGTGCTACAGCTTCGACGCCAGGGCGAATGGCTTCCCGCCCGCCGAGGCGGTTGGGGTGGTGGTGCTGAAGCGGTTGCGCGACGCGTTGCGGGACGGCGATCACGTCCACGGCGTCATTGCCGGCAGCGGCATCAATCAGGACGGCAAGTCGAACGGCCTGATCGCGCCGAACGGGCGCGCACAGGAGCGGTTGGAGCGCTCCGTGTACGACCGATTCGACATCAATCCGGAGTCGATTCAGCTCATCGAGGCCCATGCCACCGGGACCGTATTGGGAGACTCGATCGAGTACGGCGCCATCAGCCGTTCGTTCCGCGCACACACGGACAAGAAGCAGTTCTGCGCCATCGGCTCGGTCAAGACGAACATCGGCCATGCCGGCAATGCCGCCGGGATCGCCGGCGTATTGAAGCTGCTCCTGGCGCTGAAGCATCGGCAGATTCCGCCCTCCCTCCACTTCGAGAAGGGCAATCCGGCCATCGATTTCGAGTCCAGTCCGTTCTATGTCAATACGCAGTTGAGCGACTGGCGGGTCAATGGCCACAAGAACCGGCGGGGAGCGGTCAGCTCGTTCGGGTTCAGCGGGACCAACGCACATCTCGTGTTCGAAGAGGCGCCGCCCATCGAGCGGGCGGCCGATACAGCGCCCGCGTATCTGATCGCGCTCTCCGCCCGCACCGCGGAACAGTTGCAGCAGCAGGCGCGCAACCTGCTCGCGCACCTCGAGAGCACGCCCGACCTGTCGATGAACGACCTGAGCTTCAGCCTGGTCGTCGGCCGGATGCATCTCTCCCATCGCCTGTCGTGCGTCGCGCACAGTCAGGCGGAGCTAGTCCAACTGCTCGGGCAATGGATCGCGACCGGCACGGCATCACAAGTCTTCGTGGGCGAGATCGGGGAAGGAAGAGCGCGGGAGCAGGCCGCGCTGAAGCGGCTCGGCAAC